>JBHHZN010000070.1:0-8990 GCA_046758155.1 Acidobacteriota bacterium
GTCGGTAACGTTCCTGGCGGGATTTGTCTTCGCGGTCCTGTACAGCCGGCAACCGAACATCTCGGTGCTCGCGCTATGCCACGCCGTGGGCAGCACGGCGGTGGCCTTCGCGTTCGATCCGCAGTTGCTGCACAACATGCGCGTGGGACCGGGCTACCTCCATTGAGACCGGCTCCTCGCCCGCGCCCCGCCGCCGCGTCGGGCGAACGCTCCCCTCGGCACGCCTCGGCGGGCACGACGCGCCGGCTGCCGATGAGAACCCGCCACGGGTCAGGAGGGGTCCTTCAAAACGCTGCGCCGGCGGGAGACCAGCCACGTGAACGCCCCGTCGAGAAGGCTGTAGAGCACGAGTGCGGGGGCCCATGCGAGGCTGACCCGGAGCAGATCCAGCGGGGGTAGTGAGCCGCCGAGGACCTCGAAGTAGGCCCGGCCCAACTGCACCAGGGCGGCGGCGAACAAGGCCAATCCTCCCAGCATCTCGCATGCCCCCAGGAGGAACCGCTTCAGGTAGAGATGTCCGAGGCCGGGCAGGCCGATTGAAAGAACGGCCGCCATCAGCGGAGAACGAAGAGGGCGGCGGCAACGCAGGCAGACGGGGGCCCATCCGTGGTGAGGCGCTGACGGGGAGAAATGGCAAGAGGGGCAGTTGGACAACGAGGGTCAGCCGCGCGCAACCGCGCGCCTCTGACGACGCGGCCGAGAGGGGAAGGATCCTCTCTCGGCCGCTTGCGCCCGGGCGGATGAAAGCAGGGGATAGGATAGGAGGTTCGGTTGAGCAGGATCGTCATCGAGGTGCAGGTGGGGCATCGTGGATGGCCACGATGGCTGGAGAGCGATGAGCCTGGGGAGAGCCCGGGAACTCGTCAGTTTCATGCCCTTGATTCCGTTTGTCTCGTCCCTCTGTCCACGACGGACCGACTGCCGCGGAGGTGCCGTTCGTAGGCTGACCAGGCTATCCTGAGTCGATGGTCCTGTCAACAAAAAAAGCGCAAGATGTTGGGCCGATCTGTGGATGAACCACCGGATATTGTGGCGGAAAGAGCGTGGAAAAGCTGTGGATCGCGCGTTGAACCTCCGGGAGAGCCGTGGCGGAGCGATGGCGTTACACCTTTGTTCCCAGGTGCTTGGTGCCGCGGAGTGCGCTGCCCGGGAGGTTGTGGATGAAAACCGTGGAGGAAAACCCCGCCTCGGCTACCGGGTCAGCCGCGCGTCGAGGGGATCCGGGACCCTGCCGGGGAGGGGGGCTGGAATTGCAGCCGGTAAAGGGTCCGATAGATACCCTCCTGTTCGAGAAGGGCCTGGTGAGACCCTTCCTCTCGAACGCGCCCCTTGTGCAGGACCAGGATACGATCCGACTCGCGGATGGTCGAGAGACGATGAGCGATGACGAGGGTGGACCGCCGCGCCGTCAGGGCGTGGAGAGCCTCCTGGATCAACGCCTCCGTTCGTGAGTCCACCGAGGCGGTCGCCTCGTCCAGCACCAGGACGGGAGGATCGAACGCTAGGGCCCTGGCGAACGAGAGGAGCTGTTTTTGCCCGACGGAGAAATTGGTACCGCGCTCGCGGACGATGGCGTCGTAGCCCCCCGGTAACTTCCGGATGAAGGAATCGGCGTGAACGGCCACCGCCGCCGACCGAATCCGTTCCCGTGAGATCGCGGGATCCCCCAGCCCGATGTTGCCTGCCACCGATCCGGAAAAGAGGAAATTATCCTGGAGCACGACGCCGATCCTGCGCCGTAGATGCCTCGGATCTAGGTCCCGCACATCGATGCCTTCGACCCGGATCGAGCCACTGCAGACGTCATAGAGGCGGATCAGCAGCTTCACGATCGAGGATTTGCCGGCGCCCGTCGCGCCGACCAGGGCGACCCTTTCTCCCGGCCGGATCGCGAAGCAGAGATCGTGCAGCACCGCGGGGCCGCCCGAATAAGCGAATCCGACCTTATCGAATTCCACCACCGGGGCCTCCACCAGGGAGGAGGACGGGCGCGCGGGGAGCATGCGTGGCCGCTGCGGCGCGGCTATCGCGGCAGGCGTGTCGAGAAGCGCGAAGATCCTTTCGGAGGAGGCCATGGCGGACTGCATCACGGAGTAATACGCGCCGAGCTCCTTGACCGGTCCGAAGAACTTCTGGCCGTATTCGAGAAAGGCCACCAGCGTACCGAAGGAAATGGCCAATGATACGACGCGCCCGCCGCCGTACCAGATGATCAATGCCATTGTCAAGGAGCCGGCCAGCTCGACGGCGGCCGAGAAGATCGAATCGAATTTCACTGATCGCAGATCCGCGTCGCGATGCGATCGGTTGATCTCCTCGAATTCCCGGTCATTGGCCGCCTCCCGCTGGAAAAGCTGGATGACGGTCATGCCCGTCAACGCTTCCTGGAGGTACGCGTGGATGCGGGCGATGCGTGCCCGCACGGCCCGAAACGCCGAACGGATCCGCACCCGGAAGAAGAAGGCGGCGATCCCCAGAAGCGGGAGCACCGCGAGCATCAGCGCGGCCAGGCGGGCATCCATCCAGAAGAGGATGATGACGATGCCGGCCAGCTTCAGGGTGTCACCCAGAAGGGTAACGACTCCCGAGGCGAAGATCTCCGAAAGAGATTCGACATCGGTGGTCACGCGGGTGACGAGCCGGCCCACGGGATTCTCGTCGAAAAACGAGGAGGAAAGCGATTGCAGGTGGTCGTAGACTTGCTGCCTGAGGTCATGAACCACCTTCTGGCCGGTCTTTTCGAGGTAGTACATTTGGGCGTAGCGCAGCGAGAACTCCAGGACCAGCAGGACCCCGAAGACGATGACGATGGCGATGAGGCCGCCGGGATCGCCGTGGGCTATCGGGCCGTCGATCGCCTGCCTGGTGAGATAGGGTTGCGCGAGCTGGGCGACCGAGACCAGCAACAGCAGGAGCAAGCAGAGGGCGACGAGCTTCTTGTGCGGGCGCACGTAGCGCCAGATCCGGCGCAAGATGCGGACATCGTACGCCCTACCGAGCGGAGATTCTTCCTGGTGGGCTCCGATTCTCATGGCGTGCGGCATACCCTAGGATCCCTCCAGCCTGTCGGCGAGGCTCTGCCGCCGGGTGATGCCGGCGTACAGCCCACCGGCCCGCATCAGCTCCTCGTGGGTGCCCCGCTCGACGATGGTGCCGTCATCCATCACGATGATCTGATCGGTCCACGAGAGCGCCGCCACACGGTGGGAGACGATGATCGTGGTCCGCCCGGCGCTGAACCGGCGAATCGCCGCGACGACATCGTGCTCGACTTCGGCATCGAGGCTCGACAGCGCGTCATCGAGGATCAGGATCGGCGATCTCTTCAATAAGGCGCGGGCGATGGTCGCACGTTGCCGCTGGCCGCCTGACAGCGTATAGCCGCGTTCACCGATGAGCGTGGCCACTCCATCGGGCAACTGCGGCAGATCGTTGCGCAAGCAGGAGGCCGACAAGACCTCGTCGATCGCCGGCCCGTCGGCGTCCCGATCGTCGAGCACGATATTTTCCCGTAATGTGCGGGAGAACAGGAACGCCTCCTGGGGCACCATGGCGATGTCGCACCGCAGACGAGCGAGCGGTATGTTCCTGATATCTTGCCCGTCGATGAGAATCGCGCCTTGCGGCGGTGTGTGGATCCTCGTGAGCATGTTGACGAGAGTGGTCTTGCCTGCACCGACACTACCGACGATCCCGAGCGAGGTTCCGCGCGGGATGGTGACCTGGATGCCCCTGAGGTGCGGCGCTGTTTCGGCCCAGCTTGCATGCGTGTAGTCGAGCCCCCTGATCGTGATCGCGCCATTGAGCGGCCGGAGGGCCCAGTCCGCGGGCATCGAGCGATCCTCCAGCGGCTCCGACAAGATCTCGCAGATCCGCCCCAGGGCGGCCGCCCCGCGCTGGAAGGTGTTCAGGATCCACCCGAAGGCGAGTGTCGGCCAGACTAGGTAGGCCAGGTAGGCGTTGAACGCGACGAAATCGCCGAGCGAGAGGCGTCCCTGCATGACGGCCGCTCCCCCCAGGCCGACGACCACGAGCGTTCCCATGGTCCCCATGATGCCCATCAGGGGGACCAGGGCGCCGCGCGTCCTGGCGAGAGACAGCGTGCGGCGCAGGTACTCGGCAGAGAGCGCCGACCAGCGAGCGCTCTCGGCGGACTCGCGCGCGAATGTCTTGATCAGTTGGATCCCGGAGATGTTCTCCTGGGCCTTCGTGGTCAAGGTGGCCATTTGATCCTGCACGGCCATCGTCCGGCCATAGATCCGGCGGGCGATCCGGTTGACAGCGACCATGAAGAGCGGATAGGGGGCGAGGGCGTACAGGGTCAGGCGTGGATCCATGGCGAACATCATCGACAGGACGGTGATGTAGACAAGGAACGTGTTCGCCAGGTTCATCAGGCCGAACCCGAAGAAGGAACGCACGAGGAGCATGTCATTGATGGCGCGGGATGTGATGTCCCCGCTGGCGCGGCGTTGGTAGTAAGCAAGTGGCAGCCGTTGCAGATGATGGAACAACCGTCCCCGCAGCTCGTAGGTGACGTGCCGTCCCGCCCCGAGGATCGCCAGCCGGGAGAGGGTCCTCACGCACGCCTGGGCGAGGGCGACGGCCACGATGGCCGCTGTGAACAGGAGGATCCCGTGCCGATCCCCGGTCTTCATCGCGTCCACGCCCTTTTTCATGAACCAGGGGATACCGGCGGCCAGCACGTTCGTCGCTGCCAGCAAGGAGAAGCCCAGGATGTAGCGGCCCCCGTGTTTGCGGAAGAATCCCCCGATCAGGTCCCACGGGACGACTTTCCCTGTTGTTCCTGTCGAGCCGGAGGAAGTGCCCTCCGGCATAGACGCGCTCATCGGGCAGGGCACTCGGCGCAGAGGTCGAACAGGAGCGTTTCCAGCAGCAGCTTCTTGTTGACGTTTCTCTGGAGGTCCGAGCGGGCGAGATCGACGCGCTCGGCCATCTGCAGGAGCACGTCGCGGCCACCGGCAAGTCGCCCGGCCAGGGCGGATAGATCCGCCCGGCGATCGGTGTGGATCAGCATCCGGTCGGATGCCGTGGAGGAAAGCAGGATCATGTCCCGTATGAGGCCGGTGAGGATGTCGAGATTCCAGGAAATGGCTTCAGCGTCACCCCCGAACACGCCGACCTGCTCCTGGATCCGCCCACCGGGCCCGCCGTCCCGGATCAGTGTCTCGAGCAGATCCAGCAGCATCTCGCAGGCGTGATCGTGCGCTGACAGGTCCAGTGTGAGAGCCGTTCCCAATCGTCCGCCCGCCAGACGCGCCGCACGCAGCGCGTCCCGCTCGGACAGACCACGCTGTGCGGCGATGTGCGAGGCGAGAACCGCCGGCGGCAGCGTGCCGAAGCCGAGTTGCTGGCACCTGGAACGGGTTGTCGGCAGCAGATGCATGGGTTTCGATGTGATGAGAATGAGACACGACGACGCGGCCGGTTCCTCCAAGGTCTTGAGCAGGGCATTCTGTGCCTCGATGCTCATCCTGTCGGCCGGGTCGATGATGAACACGCGCTTGCGGCCCTCGAAAGGGCGAAACGCGGCTTCCCTGCGCAGTCGGCGCACCCCATCGATCGGGATCACGGTTCTCTCGAGAGTCAGATAGATGACATCCGGGTGCAGCCCCTTTCCGATCTTCGTGCAGGAAGCGCAGGTTCCGCATGGTTCGGCGGACGGATGGGTGCCGGACGACGCGCAGTTGAATGCGGCCGCGAGCGCCAGGGCGACCGTCCGTTTGCCCACTCCTTCCGGTCCGTGAAACAGCAGGGAATGGTGCAACCTGTGCTCGGTCCGGCAGCGCTGCAGGATGCCCAGGCTCTGGCTGTGCCCCACGATGGACCGGAATGTCGTCATGGAGGATGACCCCGTGGCTCAGGTGAGATGAAGCTCCCGGTTGACAATGGCCTCGATCTGCCGGGCAACCTTGTCGACCGGCTGATCAGCCGGGATGATCTTCATGCGGGACCGTTGCGAGACGGCCAGTTCCAGGTATCCCTCGCGCACACGCCGGTGGAACTCGAGCTCCTCCTCCTCGAAGCGGGAGGTGGCTGAGGCGGAATCGGAGCGATTGCGCTCTCGCGCCCGCCTCAGGCCCGTTTCGACCGGCAGGTCCAGCAGGAACGTGAGGTCGGGGCGCAGGTCGACCGAGACGAGAGAGTCGACGACCTTGATCTCGCTCAACGGGATCCCGCGGCCGTGGCCTTGATAGGCCACGGTGGCATCGGAAAAGCGATCGCACAGAACGATTTTTCCGTCATCGATGGCCGGACGGATGACCTCGTCGATGTGCTGGATCCGGGCCGCGCCGTACAAGAACAGCTCAGCCCGCGGGATCAATGCCTGCATGGAAGGATCGAGCAGAATGCTGCGGATCTTCTCGCCGATCACCGTGCCGCCCGGCTCGCGCGTCAGGATCGCGGCCACGCTGCGGCCCTTCAAGTATTCGAAGAGGAGGCGGACCTGTGTCGATTTGCCGGATCCCTCGATCCCCTCGAACGTGATGAATCGAACCATATGAAACAAAGCCTCTTGCCCGACAGATGGGCAGCGGATCGTAGCACACCACCGCGGCTGAGGAGCAAACCGTTCCCTGACACGAGCGGGATCACGCGAAGGTGATCCGATCCTGTGTCCATGATCGCGCGTGGGTCGACGGCCTCGTGGGGCTGGAACCTCTCGGCCGGGGCGGCGGATGCCGCGAGCAGGTCCGGCCTGACGGCGGGCTGCCACCGCGCAAGGGATGCGGCGTGATGGTTCCGGATAGCACCGGATCCTACGCGGGTGGATGCAGGTCCTCGGGCGGCACATCCTTCACGTGCTGCCCGAAGGCCCAATGGTGCCCTTCCGGATCCACCGCACGGTAATTGCGGTCGCCATAGAACTGGTCCTGCGGCTCGGCGAGGATCGTCGCCCCGGCTTGCTTGGCACGCCGGAAATGCTCATCGACGTCATCCACGTAGACGTAAATGAAATGCGTTGCCTGACCGAGCCGCTTGGGATTCCTGTAATCGGACCCGGGGCATCCCATCATGATGACTCCGTCGGCCATCTCCATCTCTGCGTGGGTGACCTTGCCGTCCGCACCTGGTAGGCGTAGACGTTCGCGAAAACCGAATGCGGAAGATAACCATTCCAGTGCCTTCTCCACATCCTCATAGAGAAGATAGGGCGTGACGCGTGGCATGTTCTCGGGCGGGTTCGCGGGCATGATGTCCTCCTTGTCCCGAGCCGCTGCGCGATGGGGCTCATGGGGTCGCGCAAGCTACTGTACCATGATGCATCCTTGTGACGGCTCGTCTCGGAGTGGACTGTGCCGGCGGGAGAAGGGGATTCCGCCCGGGCCTGTGCGGGCGACGTCGCCGGGGCATGGGCCCGGCGACCCTTTCCTGGCTCCATGTGGTCCCACCCGGAAGGCGACCCCGCTCCGGGCGCTCCCTGTTGCCGGCACCCGGCTCCTGATGATCGGCGGGGGCGCGGCCGCCGAGAAGACGGATCACCCGCCCGGGGCGTGCCAAGGGAGTCATCCTGGCTCAAGGGCTTGCCGGCCCGAACGCGCGGCGATCCGTGAGGAGGGTTCTGGGGGATTCAGCCTTGCGGGTGAGTCTCGAACCAACGGCGCGCGGCCTCGACGTCTTTCGTGATCTGCTCGGTGAGCAGGGCGGGGGAGTCGAATCGCTGCTCTTCTCGCAGGTAGGCGCAGAACGACAAGCGCATGGTTTGGCCGTACAGCTCTTCTTCCGGGTAGTCCAGTATGTGGGTCTCGATCACTCGCTCTCGCTCTCCGAACGTGGGCCGGTCGCCGATATTGGAAACGGAGGGATAACTCCTGTCATCGAGCTCGGCGCGAGTGACGTAAACACCCGGCATGGGGATGAGCTCATTGCCCGATGAGAGGTTGGCGGTGGAGAATCCGAGACCCGCGCCTCGACCTCTTCCATGCACGATCAAGCCACGAATGGCGTACTCGCGTCCCAGCATGGCCGCGGCTCGGTCCACGGCGCCGCGCTTGATGTTTTCCCGGATGCGGGTGGAGGAGACGGGCTGACGATCGTACAGCACGACCGGGACTCTCGAGACCTTGATTCCGAAGCGGTGCCCCTCGGCGCGCAACAACTCGAAGTCTCCTACACCGCCGCGTCCAAAGTGGAAGTTCGAGCCGACGTAGACTTCCTTGGCTCCCAGCTTACGCGCAATGAGGTCCTCGACAAACTTTTCGGCCGAGATGCTGGAGAACTGCCGCGTGAAGGGAATAATGACCATCACATCGAGCCCCAGCGTCGAAAGGATCCGTATCTTCTCCGACATCGTCTGGATGAGAGGAGGCCGCCCGGCGGGCCGGAGAATGGTCAGCGGGTGAGGATCGAAGGTCATCAAGATCGAGGTCCCATGATTGGCCCGAGCGCGCGATGTGATCGTCTTGATGATCTTCTGGTGCCCGATATGGATCCCGTCGAAGTTGCCGATGGCCACGACCGGAGCAGGCATCGTGCCGAGGGCTCCCGGGTCGCGAAAGATCTTCATCTCCATAGGAAAAGCCCCACCTGAATGACCACGTTCGCCAGAAAGCCGCAGACGAGGTCGTCAGCCATGATGCCCCAGCCGGCGGGCAACCTCTCGGCGTCGGCGGCCGGCCACGGTTTGAGCACATCGAACACACGGAAAAGAAGAAACCCCGCCAGACACGTCCAGATCGTCGGCACGATGAAGACCATGGTCACCAGGAACCCCGCCACTTCATCCACCACGACCTCGGGTGGGTCATGATATCCCAGCTTTTCCTCGAGGATCCCCGCCGTGAGCACGCCCGCGGCGACGATGATCACGCCGAGTGCCAGGACGAAGAAATGCCCGCCCGTCCTGTAGGCTGCCAGATAGACCGGCACCGTGGCCAAGGTGGCGACGGTGCCCGACGCCACGGGAACGTGGCCGATTCCCAGGAAGGTGCCGATGGACCACGCGAGCGGTGCGCGCCGGGCGAGAC
>JBHHZN010000071.1:0-8967 GCA_046758155.1 Acidobacteriota bacterium
TAGATGGCCTGCACCGAGGTGATGGACCCCTTCTTCGTCGAGGTGATTCGCTCCTGCAGCTCGCCCATCTCGGTCGCCAGGGTGGGCTGGTATCCCACGGCCGACGGCATGCGCCCCAGCAGCGCGGAGACCTCCGAGCCGGCCTGCGTGAACCGGAAGATGTTGTCCACGAAGAGGAGAACATCACGGTTCTCCACGTCGCGGAAATACTCCGCGACCGTCAGCCCCGTCAGCCCCACCCGCAGGCGCGCTCCCGGCGGCTCGGTCATCTGCCCGTATATCAGACCGGCGTTCTCGAGGACCCCCGACTCCTTCATTTCGAGATAAAGATCGTTCCCCTCGCGTGTGCGCTCGCCCACGCCGCAGAAAACCGACACGCCCGCATGTTTCTTGGCCACGTTGTGGATCAGCTCCATGATCAGGACCGTCTTGCCGACCCCGGCGCCGCCGAACAGGCCGATCTTGCCTCCTTTCATGAACGGCTGGAGAAGATCGACGACCTTCAGGCCCGTCTCGAACATCTCGATCTCGGTGCTTTGCTCCTCGAAGGTGGGCGCCCCGCGGTGGATGGGCAGGTGTGTCTTCGCTTTCACCGGACCCAGTTTATCGACGGGGTTCCCGATGACGTTCAGGATCCTTCCCAGCACCTCGGGGCCGGCCGGCACGGTGATGGGTCTGCCGGTGTCCTCGGCCTTCATCCCGCGCACCATCCCGTCCGTCGGCTCCATGGCGACGCAGCGCACGCGCGCGTCGCCCAGGTGCTGGGCCACCTCGGCTGTCACGTTGATATCGACCACGCTCTCGCCCGGCTCGCCCCGGACGACAACGGCGTTGTAAACCGCTGGCAGCTGGTCCTCCTCGAACTTGATATCGATCACGGGACCGATCACCTGGACGACTCGACCGATTGCTCCCATCGAAACTCCTACGTTGCCTCGGCGCCGCTCACCACCTCGATGATCTCCTTGGTGATGGCAGCCTGGCGGACACGGTTCATGGACAGGGTCAGCGTCTTGATCATGTCGTCGGCATTGCGGGTGGCGGCATCCATGGCGGACATCCGCGCCGCGAACTCAGCGGCCGACGATTCGTACAACGCGCGCAACACCTGGAATTCCAGGTGCTTGGGCAGCAGGATATCGAACAGACGGCCCGCCGAGGGCTCGTAGATGTAATCCTGGATCTCGCCCGAGCCGGAGAATTCCTCTCGCGGAATCGGCAGAAGTTGCTCGCACACGACCTCTTGCCTGATCACCGACTTGAACTCGTTATAGATGAGATACACGGCGTCGAGATCGCGCTCGATGTAGCGGTTGATGATATCGCGTGCGATGCGCGCGGCATCGTCGTAAGTCAGGTTACGGAACAGGTCGACGTACTCGCCGCTGACCTTGTGGCCGCGCTTCTTGAAATAATCTCTCCCCTTGCGGCCGATCAAGTGCGTCGACATGACCACATGCCGGTACTCCTCGAGGAACGCCGTCGCCTTCTTGATGATGTTGGTGTTGAACCCACCGCAGAGCCCCTTGTCGGCCGTGATGATCACGACCTCGATCTTATCCGCCCCGCGGACGGCGAGCAGCGGGTGCGTCTCGGGGTTGGCGCGCGCGGCCAGGCTCCTCAACAGGGCGCGCATCTCGCTCGCGTAGGGACGCGCCGCCAGCATGCGCTCCTGGGCGCGGCGCAGCCTCGCCGCGGCGACCATCTTCATCGCCTTGGTAACCTGCTGCGTGTTCCGCACGCTGCGGATCCTGCGCCGGATATCGCGGACATTTGCCATGGTCGCTCTCGCCTCAGGCGATCTCCACCGCCGCGGCGGCCATGAACTGTTCTTTGAATTCCTTCATCGTCCTGTGCAGTCCCTGCACCATCTCGTCGTCCAGAACCTTCTTGGTGCGGATGGCGTCGAGCAGCTCGCGGCCGGACGTATCGAGATACCGGTACAGCTCCTTCTCGAACCGGGCCGCCTTCTTCGGTTCGACGTCATCGAGGTACTTGTTGGTGGCCGCGAAGATGAGAACGACCTGATTCTCGACGGGAACCGGCCTGTATTGCGGCTGCTTGAGGGTCTCGACGAGCCGCGCCCCCCGTGCCAGCTGCGCCTGGGTCGCCTTGTCCAGGTCGCTTCCGAACTGCGAGAACGCCGCCAGCTCCCTGTACTGGGCCAGCTCCAAGCGCAGCGTCCCGGCGACCGACTTCATCGCCTTGATCTGGGCGTTGCCGCCCACGCGGGACACGGACAGTCCCACGTTCACGGCGGGTCGCACACCGGCGTAGAAGAGATCGGTCTCGAGATAGATCTGCCCGTCGGTGATGGAGATCACGTTCGTGGGGATGTAGGTCGAGATATCGCCCGCCTGCGTCTCGATGATCGGCAGCGCCGTCAGCGAGCCGCCGCCGAGCTCATCGTTGAGCTTGGCGGCGCGCTCCAGCAGGCGCGAGTGCAGGTAAAAGACGTCGCCCGGATACGCCTCGCGGCCCGGCGGGCGGCGGAGCAACAGGGAGATTTCACGGTAGGCGGCGGCGTGCTTGGACAGGTCGTCGTAGATGCACAGGGCGTGCCCCCCGCGATCTCTGAAATACTCCCCCATGGCGCAGCCGGTGTAGGGCGCGAGGTACTGCAACGGCGGCGGCTCGCTCGCCGATGCCGAGACCACGATGGAGTGCTCCATCGCTCCGAACTCCTCGAGGGTCTTGACCACCTGCGCGACGGTCGATTTCTTCTGGCCGATCGCCACGTAGATACTGATGACACCGGTATCCTTCTGATTGATGATGGCGTCGACCGCGATGGCCGTCTTGCCTGTCTGGCGATCCCCGATGATCAGCTCGCGCTGCCCGCGGCCGATGGGGATCATCGCATCGATCGCCTTGAGCCCGGTCTGCAGCGGTTCCTTCACCGGCGTCCGATCGATCACCCCGGGGGCGATCCGCTCGATGGGCCCGTATTCCTCGGTCTCCACCGGCCCTTTCCCATCGAGCGGCTGGCCCAGCGCGTCGACCACCCGCCCCACGAGGTTCTTCCCCACGGGGACCTGCATGATGCGGCGCGTGCGTCTGACCTCGTCGCCTTCCTTGACCAGGGTGGTCTCTCCCAGGAGGACGGCGCGGACGGTCCCTTCCTCGAGGTTGAGGGCCAGGGCCAGGACGCCGTTCGGGAACTGGACGAGCTCTCCCATCATGCACTTCTCGAGTCCGTGGATGCGGGCGATGCCGTCGCCGACCGAGACGACGGTCCCCACTTCGGCCACGTCGATCTCGCGCTCGTATCCTTCGATCTGCTGTCGCAGGACCGTGGCGATCTCGTCGGCCCGAATCATCGTGCTCATGATCTCGTCCCCCTGGAATCCCCGAGCAGGATCCCGCGGATCCTCTCGAGCTGCTTGCGAATGCTGCCGTCGTAGACCCGCGAGCCCACGCGAGTGAGCCCTCCGCCCACGAGCGACCCGTCCGTTCGATACGTGACGCGCACCTGCTGGCCGGTGAGCCGCGCCAGCGACCGTTCCCACCGCGCGCGCGCCGGCTCGTCGAGCTCGATGGCCGTCACGACCTCGGCGCGTGAGACCTTCCGGCGTCGATCGGCCAGCCGCTTGAATTCGGAGACCATCTCCGGCAGCGCCCCCACCCGCTGCTTATCGACCACCACATGGAGGAACCGGCGAACGATCGACCTGGCGTCGATCTTCTCGAGGACCTCATCCAGGATCTCGCGCCGGCGCCCCAGAGAGAAACCGGGGTGATCCAGGACGCGGCCCAGCGCCGGTAGCTCGCGCACGAGCGCCCCGAACGTCTCCAGGTCCCTGCCGGCCGAGAGGACGTCCTGCGGGGTCTTGAGGCAATCGATCAGAGCCGTCGCGTAGTTCAGTCCGAGGTCGCTCACACCCAAGCGTCAGATCGAACCCGACTGGCGGACCACCGGTTCCTGCTTCAGGGTTACATCGAAACCAGCCAGGTCACGCCGATGGTCCGATCCGGGTATCCTCTTGTGAATGCTGGATAAAAAGACCGCGCAATCTAGCACTTATCCCTTGTGCTGTCAATACCTTGCCGCTCGTCGCCGGTCAGAAGAATTAGGTTATTCACCCTAAACTAATAGCTGATTAGGTTGTTCGCCCTCAAGAAATTCGAACAGTCTCTGAAGCTCGTCCCGGCTATAGAATTCGATCTCGATCCGGCCTCGGCCCGAGGGGAACCCCTTGATCCTGACCTTCGTCCCGAGGGCCCTCTGCAAGCGCCTCTCGGCGTCCTTCACGTTGGGGTCGTCAACCTCCTCGCGGTGCGCACGCGGCCCGGGCCCCTGATCCCCCCCACGAGCCAGGCTCTCGGCCTTGCGAACCGAGATCGGACCGGTGGCAAACCGTTCGGCGGTCTCGAGGATCTCCTTCTCGGAGGAGAGGGAAAGAAGCGCCTTGGCGTGCCCCGCCGTGATCTTTCTCTGGAGGATCAAGGATCGCACTCGCTCGGGGAGTTTCAGCAGACGCACCGAGTTGGCGATGCTGGAGCGGCTCCGGCCGACCTTCCGCGCCACTTCCTCCTGTGTCAGCCCGTGACGATGCATCAGGTCGGAGAACGCCCGGGCCTCCTCGAGCGGGTTCAATTGCCGGCGCTGAATGTTCTCTATGAGGGCGAGCTGGAGAGACTCCCCCTCCTCCACCCGGTGGATGCGCGCCGGGATACGGCTCAGACCGGCCATCCGGGCCGCCCGCCAGCGCCGCTCGCCCGCGATCAGTTCGAAGCCCCGTCCCGCCGTCCTGACAAGGATGGGCTGGAGGACGCCTGTCGAGCGGATCGAATCGGCCAACTGCTCGAGATCCGCCTCGCCGAAATCCTGCCGTGGCTGCAAGGGGTTCGGCGCCACCTGGTCTACGGGTAGCTGCGTGAACCCATCCACCTCCATGGCCGGGGGGACCGCCGGGAGCAGCGATCCCAGGCCCTTACCAAGTGCCCGCCTTTTCATGGCTCATGACCTCCTGTGCAAGGCTGAGGTACGCCTCCGCTCCCTTTGACCGTATATCATAGAGAACAATAGGCTTACCGAAACTCGGCGCCTCTCCGAGGCGCACGTTGCGCGGCACGATCGCGGAGAACACACGATCCTTGAAGTACTCCTGGACCTCCTTGACCACCTGTCGCGCCAGATTCGTCCGATCGTCGTACATCGTCAGAAGGATCCCCTCGAGCACCAGCTCGGGGTTGAGTCCTTCCCGGACGCGGCGCAGCGTCTCCATCACCTCCGAGAGCCCCTCGAGCGCCAGATACTCGCACTGAACCGGCACCATCACGGCTCGCGACGCGCACAGGGCGTTGACTGTCAGGAGACCCAGCGCCGGGGGACAGTCCAGGAGGATGAAATCGAACTCCTCCTCCAGGCTGCGGACGGCCTCGCGCAGGCGGTACTCCCGGCCCTCCGAACCGGCCAGCTCCAGCTCGGCCCCGATGAGGTCCCGGTCGGCCGGCAGGAGCTGAAGGAACTCGAGGTCGGTGCGCAGGAGGGTGGATCGTACCGGGGTGCCGTTGCTCAGGACATCATACAGGCTGGGCCGGTCCTGGTCGGGGGCCACGCCGAGGCCGCGTGTCGCGTTGCTCTGGGGGTCGGCATCGACCAGGAGAGTCCTCCTCTCCGCGACGGCGAGCGCCGCGGCGAGGTTGATGGCGGTCGTGGTCTTCCCCACGCCGCCCTTCTGGTTCGCTATGGCTATGATCCTGGACAACCGGTCCCCCGGGGTGTCGGCCTCCGCGGTGGTGGGAGGCGGCTCGAAGGTGTCGAGGCTAGCACAACCACCCTGGCTTGGATATCACGGCATAAGGCTTGTCCCGACACGATGTTCCACGTGGAACCTCCGGCCAAGGCATCGCATCTGGTCAGGCGCAGGAAACTGTTCCACGTGGAACCACCACCCGATCGCCCTGCTTCCTCGCACCGGCGGTCGGACCTGTGAGGGCATCGCCCCGAAGGAGCACCGATCGTTTTTCCCCGCCCGGGCATTCCTCTTGCCCCGCTACCGGTCACGGACTGGCCTTTTGCCCCGGTTGATCGATTGCAACGGTTCCGGCCTCCGCTTTATCCTCGCCGGGACACCTGCCGCGACAACAGTCTCCCCACCACCATGGATCCCGCACCCCCGGGCCGGCATTTCATACAACCAACAAATCTTTGTTTTGGGATTTTATATGGATGAGATTCCATCCACGATGGAGGCGCCCGACCGCTGGACGCCTGGCATCAGGCGGCCCGACGCTCGGCCAGCCCCACCACCACGATGTATGAGGCCCGACGGCCCGGGATCAGGCGGCGCTCGAGCAGCTCCAGGGGGGGCCGAAGATACTCGGCGATCAGATCCGCGCCGGATTCCCCGACGAGAAAGATCAGGCGGCCGGCGGGTCGAAGGGCTGCCACGGCTCCATCCAGGACGGGCCGGATGGCAGCCACCGCCCTCATGGTGATGCAGTCGAACCGGCCGTGGCGGGCCAGGTCCGAGGCACGATCCACCCGATCCCGGACGACCGTGGCATGGCTCAGATCCAGCTCGGCGAGGAGCACCTGCAGAAAGGCCGCCTTGCGCGCCGTCGGCTCCATCATCACGAGGCGCAACGCGGGAAGGGCGCACTTGAGCGCGACGGCGGGAAACCCGTTTCCGGACCCGATATCAAGCAGACTGCCCGCAGGCTCGGCGATGAACGGCAGGAGAAGCAGCGACTCGACCATGTGCCGTCGGGCCACGACGGAGGCCTCCGTGCTGCCGACCAGTCGGACGGAGCGGTTCCACCTCTCGAGAAGACGGAAGTGCGCGGCCAGCCTTTCCAGGCAACCGGACGACACCGCGATGCCCGCCCCGGCGAGTTCCTCCTCAAGCAGTGATCGGAACCGATCCCTCACGGCGGCGCGGCCTCCGGACATAGACCCTCAGAATGGAGATGGCGGCCGGGGTGACGCCGCTGATCCGAGCGGCCTGCCCCAGCGTGCGCGGGCGCGTGCCCGAAAGCTTCTCGACGATCTCGCGTGACAGTCCCGGGACGGCGGCGTAGTCGAACCACTCGGGAATCCGTTGCGAGGCATCGCGCGCGAGACGACGCACCTCGCGCACCTGCTGCTGAATGTATCCGTGATACTTCACTCTTCCTTCGACGACCTCGCGCTCACGCTCGGTGAGATCCGCCGGCGGCGAACCGGCCGCCGCCTCCTCCACGCTGTGCGTCGTCTGCCCCGTCCGCGCGAGCAGAGACCGTAACGAGACCCCGCCCGCCGATCCGGTCCCCGGGGCGACACGACCCTTCAGCCATTGCATGTACCGCCCGATTCGCCGTCGTTTTTCCAGGAACCGCTCGTACGCCTCGTCGCCTACCAGCCCGACGCGCCGCCCGTGCGGCATCAGCCTCTCATCGGCGCTTTCGGCCCCGAGCATCAGTCGGTACTCCGCCCGGGAGGTGAACATCCTGTACGGCTCGCTCGTGCCGCGGCTGACCAGATCATCGATGAGCACGCCGATGTATGCTTCGTGCCGGCCGAGGACCATGCCGGGCTCACCACGTCGTTTCAGCGCGGCGTTGATGCCCGCCAGAAGACCCAGTGCCCCCGCTTCCTCGTACCCGGTAGTGCCGTCGATCTGCCCCGCCCGAAACAACCCGTCCCGACGCCGGGTCTCCAGGGTCGGGCGCAATTCGGTGGGATCGACGAAATCGTATTCGATGGCATAGCCCGGTCTGAGGATCGTCGCGCCGGCGAGGCCCGGGATCGAATCGATCATGCGGCGTTGAGCGGCCCTCGGCAGGCTCGTCGAGAGGCCGTTGAGGTAGATCTCGTCGGTGTCTCGTCCCTCCGGTTCGACGAAGATCTGATGCCGCGGTCGATCGGGGAACCGCACGACCTTGTCCTCGACGGACGGGCAGTAGCGCGGCCCGACGGAGGCGATTCGGCCGGTGGACATCGGCGACTCGTGCAAGCTGGATCGAATGATCCGGTGCGTGCGCTCGTTCGTGTAGGCGATGTGGCAGGGGACCTGCCTCGTCGTGATCCGCTCGGTGGAAAACGAGAACGGCACGGGACACTCATCCCCTGACTGCACGTCGAACGCCGAGAAGTCGATCGACGAGCGCTGCAGTCGCGGAGGCGTCCCGGTCTTGAGCCGGCCGATCCTGAACCCGTTGGCCTCGAGAAACACGGCCAAGTCCACCGCCGGAGCCTCTCCGAGTCGTCCCGCGGGGAACCGCTCCAGTCCGATGTGGATCACGCCGCGCAGAAACGTCCCGGTCGTCACCACGACGGCGCGAGACGACAGGACGCGGCCGTCCATCAGCCGGACGCCTGCCACCCGGCGGCCCGCGAGCACGACCTGCGCCACCATCCCCTCGACCGGCTCCAGGCCGGACGTGTCTCGCAGGCGTCGCAGCATCACCTGGTGATACAGCGCCTTGTCGGCCTGCGCGCGTGGAGCCCTCACGGCCGGGCCCCTGCTCCTGTTCAGTAGGCGGAACTGGATGCCGGCCTCGTCGATCACGCGTCCCATCAGGCCCCCCAGCGCATCGATCTCGCGCACCAGGTGTCCTTTGCCCAGGCCTCCGATGGCGGGATTACACGACATGCGGGCGACCGAGCCGGCGCTCGGCGTGACCATCGCCGTGTCCATCCCCATCCGGGCGGCGGCGTGGGCGGCCTCGCAGCCCGCATGACCCGCGCCGATGACCACCACGTCGAAGTCCATCGTCCGCCTCCCTTACTTTCCAACGCAGAACGTCGAGAAAATCCGATCGTATATCGCCTCGATGGTCACCCTGCCGGTGATCTCCTCGAGGTGTCTCAGAGCGCCGTAAGCATCCACGAGGATCACCTCCTCCGAGGCCCCCTCCCGCGCGGATCGGTGGGCCGCTGCGATACGGGTACGGCATCCCAGCAACGCCTCATGGTGGCGGGCATCGGTGACGATGGCCCGTTCGTGCGAAAGGCTGGGCGCATGCGCGAGCAGCCTGAAG
>JBHHZN010000072.1:0-8967 GCA_046758155.1 Acidobacteriota bacterium
GTCCGGACACGCTGTACGCGATCGTCGAGGCGAAGCGCGGCAAAGGTGGCCTGTACCGCTCGACCAACGGGGGTGCCTCGTGGCAGAAACGCGACGACTACGTCAGCGGCAGCCCGCAGTACTACCAGGAGATCGTCGCCGACCCGGCCGAGGTCGGCCGCGTCTATTCGATGGACACCTGGATGATGGTGACCACCGACGGCGGCAAGACCTTTCAGAAGGTCGGAGAGAAAACCAAACACGTCGACAACCACGTCCTGTGGATTGATCCGGACGACACGCAGCATCTCATCGCGGGATGCGACGGCGGGGTGTACGACTCGTTCGACCGCGGAGTCACGTGGCGGTTCACCGCGAATTTGCCGGTGACGCAGTTTTACGACGTGACGGTCGATGACAGCCAGCCGTTCTATAACGTCTATGGAGGCACGCAGGACAACTTCACCCTGGGTGGCCCGTCGCGGACGACGACCATGCACGGGATCCGCAATGCGGACTGGTTCGTGACGGTGGGGGGCGACGGCTTCCAGAGCCAGGTGGACCCGAAGGATCCCGCCATCGTCTACTCGGAGTACCAGTACGGGGGCCTCGTCCGCTTCGATCGCCGCAGCGGCGAGACGATCGATATCCAGCCACAGCCGGAGGTCGGCGACGAGCCGCTGAAATGGAACTGGGACTCGGCGCTGCTCATCAGCCCGCACGACCACAAGCGGCTCTACTTCGGCGCGAACCGCCTGTTTCGCAGTGACGACCGCGGCGATACATGGCGGGCCGTCAGTCCGGACCTGACACGGGGCATCGACCGCAACAAGCTGAAGGTCATGGGCCGCGTCTGGAGCGTCGACGCCGTGGCGAAGAACGCATCGACATCCTTTTATGGAACGATCGTCGCCCTGGCCGAGTCGCCCCTCGAGGAAGGGCTGATCTACGCCGGCACCGACGACGGGCTGATCCAGGTCACCGAGAACGGCGGGAAGAACTGGCGCAAGATCGATCGCATCCGCGGGGTGCCCGAGAGGGCGTACGTGTCGCACATCCTCGCCTCCCCGGACAACGCGGACACCGTCCTCGCGTCGTTCGACAACCACAAGGAGGGCGACTTCAAGCCCTACCTGATGGTCAGCAAGGATCGCGGCCACACGTGGGATGCGATCGCATCCGATCTGCCCGAGCGCGGGCAGGTCCACGCCATCGAGCAGGACCGGGAAACGCCCTCCCTGCTGTTCGCGGGGACCGAGTTCGGCGTCTACTTCACGGTCGACGCCGGCGAGGACTGGATCCGGCTCGAGGGCGACATGCCGATCATCGCCGTGCGCAGCCTCGCCATCCAGCGGCGCGAAAACGACCTGGTCGTGGGCACGTTCGGACGCGGCTTCTTCATCCTCGATGACTACACGCCGTTGAGAACGGTGACCGAGCAGCAGCTCGAGCAAGAAGCCCTCCTGTTTCCGCCCAAGGACGCGTGGATGTACTTCCCGTCCACCCCTCTGGGACTCCCGGGCAAGAGCTTCCAGGGGGATGCGTACTACACGGCTGAGAATCCACCCTTCGGGGCCATCTTCACCTATTACCTCAAGGACGGGATCAAGACCCGCAAGGAGAAAAGACGGCAAGCCGAGAAAAAGATCGCCAAGGAAGGCGGCGATGTCTTCTATCC
This sequence comes from Acidobacteriota bacterium, assembly GCA_046758155.1. Classification (GTDB taxonomy): domain Bacteria; phylum Acidobacteriota; class Polarisedimenticolia; order JACPZX01; family DASXTC01; genus JBHHZN01. Next base: position 1,658 of record JBHHZN010000072.1, read on the forward strand.
GACCTGGGAGGATCTGCGCGCAGAAGAGCGCGAGGAAAAACCGGCCGTGCTCCTGACCGTGAGCGACGAAGAGGGCCACGTCGTGCGCCACGTCACCGGGCCGGTCGATGCGGGATTCCACCGCGTGTCGTGGGACCTGCGCTACCCGGCATCGAATCCCACCGAACTGAAGCCCCCGAGCGACTACAACCCGTTCCGCGACAAGCCGGCGGGACCGATGGTCGCGCCGGGCCGGTACTGGGTCTCGCTCGCCAAGCGTGTCGGCGGCACGGTCACGCCGCTGGCCGAGGCCCGGCCGTTCCGCGCCGTGCCGCTCGGCCTCGGCACGCTGGCGGCGCGAGACCGCGAGGCGGTGGTGGCCTTCCAGAAGAAGATCGCCCGCTTGCAGCGCGCCGTGCTCGGAGCCGTCCGCGCCGCCAGCGAGGCGCAGGACCATTTGAAGCATCTCCAGCAGGCCCTGCTGGACACCTCCGGGGCGGACCCCGCGCTGGGACAGCAGGCCAGGGAGCTGGAAGAACGCCTCAAAGATCTCCTCCTCGCCCTGCGCGGCGATCCGGTCGTGCGCAAGCACCACGAGCCGACTCTGCCTTCCATCGTCGATCGTGTGCAGCGCATCATCAGCGGCCAGTGGTCCTCGACCTCCGCGCCGACCGCGACCCAGCGCCGGGCGTACGAGATCGCCGCCGGCCAGTTCCAGGGCGTTCTGCGTGATCTGAGGAGTCTCATCGAACTGGATCTGCAGCGGCTCGAGGAGCACGCCGAAGCGGCGGGAGCCCCCTGGACGCCCGGCCGCGTGCCGCGCTGGAGGCCCGAGTAGTAACCATCCCCCACCCCGGGGGTGTCCAACAAACATCAGCCATGCGAATGGGGCACGCCCGGGGAGGTGCTCTTGACAGCGCCTGGAACCTCTGTGATCCTGAAGATCCGCAACGATCGAGAGTGTCCTGGGGATCGCATGGACGGGCGGAAAATCATCATCCAGGGGGCTTGCGAGCATAACCTCAAGGGTGTTGATCTCGAGATCCCCAAGCACCGACTGGTCGTGATCACGGGCGTTTCCGGCTCGGGCAAGTCCTCCCTCGCCTTCGACACGATCTACGCCGAAGGCCAGCGCCGTTACGTCGAATCGCTCTCGGCATACGCCAGGCAGTTCCTCGACCAGATGGAAAAACCCGACGTCGAATACATCGAGGGGCTCTCGCCGGCGATCTCCATCGAACAGCGCGCGGGGGGGCACAACCCCCGCTCCACCGTCGCCACCGTGACCGAGATATACGATTACCTCAGGCTCCTGTTCTCCCGGGCAGGCGTCGCCCACTGCCGGCGCTGCGGCAAACGGATCGCCTCGCAGACGGTCCAGCAGATGGCCGACCGCCTGCTCGCGTTGAAGCAGAGCAGTCGTTTCCTGGTGCTGGCGCCGGTCGTGCGGGGTCGCAAGGGGGAGCACCGGGCCCTTCTGGCCGGCATGCTGAAACGCGGATTCATCCGCGCCCGCATCGACGGCGAGGTTGTGGAGCTGGACGAGCCGGTGGCGCTCGACAAGAACAAGAAGCACACCATCGAGATCGTCGTCGACCGCCTGGTGGTCGGACCGGGCATCCGGCAGCGGCTGACCGACTCGCTGGAAACCGCCCTGGGGCTTTCCGACGGGCTGGCCGCCGTCGCGGTGGCCGGGGAATCCGCTCCCCTGCTGTTCTCCGAGCACCTGGCCTGCCTGGACTGCGGCATCGACCTGCCCGAGATGTCGCCGCGCGCCTTCTCGTTCAACAGCCCGTACGGCGCGTGCCCGGGATGCGGCGGGCTGGGCAACCGCCCCGAGGTGGATCCCGACAAGCTCGTTCCGGATCCGCGTCTTCCGGTCGGCGAGGTCTTCGCCGGGGTGGCGGGATGGGGGCGATCTCACCGCGCGCTGTACTTGCGACCGATCATGAAGAAGTTCAAGTTCACCGCGAACACTCCCTTCGCGAAGTTGCCGAAGAAGGCCCGCGACATGCTGCTGTACGGTTCGGGTAAGACCGAGTTCGAGTTCGAGTGGGTGGGCCGCAAGAGCCGCTTCACCTTCAAGCGGACCTTCGAGGGCATCATCCCCTCTCTGACCCGGCGGCATCGCTCGTCGCGGTCGGAATCGTTGCGCGCCGAGATCGAGAAGCTCATGACGCCGCACGTCTGCGGGGAGTGCGGCGGCGCCCGTCTGCGCCCCGAAAGCCGCGCCGTGAGCGTCGACGGGCGCGCCATCCACGAATACACCACCCTGTCGGTCTCCCGGGCGCGCGAGGCCTTCACCCGGCTGCGCCTCGGAAAAACCGAGGCCGTCATCGCCCGTCCGATCCTCAAGGAGATCCAGGAACGGCTCGGTTTTCTCGACGACGTGGGGCTAGGGTACCTGACGCTCGAGCGCTCCGCGTCGTCGCTGTCGGGAGGCGAGGCGCAACGCATCCGCCTGGCAACCCAGATAGGATCCCGGCTGTCGGGTGTTCTGTACGTGCTCGATGAGCCGTCCATCGGGCTGCACCAGAGGGACAACCGCCGCCTGCTCGATCTTCTTACCCGGATGCGGGATCTGGGCAACACGGTGATCGTCGTCGAGCATGACGAAGAGACGATCCGGTCGGCGGATCATCTCGTGGACCTGGGCCCGGGAGCCGGTGAGCTCGGCGGCGAGGTCGTGGCGCAGGGAACCACCCAGGATCTGATGGGCGAGCCGCGCTCGTTGACGGGAGCGTACCTCGCCGGGCGGCGTCGCATCGATGTGCCGGCCCACCGGAGAGCGGCGGTCAACGGCCACCTGACCGTCCACGGAGCGGCACAGCACAACCTCAAATCGATCGACGTGCGTTTCCCGCTCGGCACCTTCATCGCCGTGACCGGCGTTTCCGGTTCGGGCAAGAGCACACTCGTCAACGGCATCCTTCACAGGGCTCTGGCCGGCAAGCTGTACGAGTCGAACGTCCCCGCCGGCCGTCACCGCCTGATCGAGGGCTGGAGGCTCGTCGACAAGGTGATCGCGATCGACCAGTCCCCCATCGGGCGCACGCCGCGCTCGAACCCCGCCACCTACACGAACGTCTTCGGCCCCATCCGCGAGCTTTTCTCCCAGGTCCCCGAGTCGCGCGCCCGAGGCTACGGCCCCGGGCGGTTCTCGTTCAACGTCAAGGGGGGACGCTGCGAGGCCTGCCAGGGCGACGGCATTAAAAAGATCGAGATGCACTTCCTGCCCGACGTGTACGTCCCGTGCGAGCAGTGCGCGGCCAAGCGATACAATCGCGAGACCCTCGAGGTCCGGTACAAGGGCAAGACGATCGCCGAGGTTCTCGACCTGTCGGTCGATACCGCTCTGGAGCTGTTCAGAAACGTTCCGGTTCTGAGGCGCCGCCTCGAGACTCTCTCCTCGGTGGGCCTCGGCTACATACGGCTCGGGCAGCCTGCAACCACGCTTTCGGGCGGTGAAGCACAGAGAACCAAGCTGTCGCGCGAACTCTCGAAGATCGGCACCGGCCACACTCTGTATCTGCTCGACGAGCCCACCACCGGGTTGCACTTCGATGATATACGCAAGCTGATCGGGGTGCTCTCCCGGCTCGTGGACGCGGGCAACACGGTGATCGTGATCGCACAACCTCGACGTGATCAAGACGGCGGATCATGTCATCGACCTCGGACCGGAGGGGGGGGAAGCCGGTGGGAGAATCGTCGCCGAGGGAACGCCCGAACAGATCGCCCGCTCGGCGCGAACCCATACGGGCAGATTCCTCAAGAAGCTTCTGCCAAGCGCCCAGCCCCGGGCGAGGGCGAGAGCCAACTGATGCGGGAGAGACCGGTGGCCGAACGAGCCTCCACGCATGCGCCGGCGCCCCGGGCGGATGCGTGGCTCGCCGTGTCGCTGCTGGCCTTGCTCGCATCCGCGCCCGCCGCGGCCCGCGAGAGCCCCACGCAGGCGGCCGATCAAGATACCGAACGGCATCTGAACCTGGAGGAACGCATCGAGGTCCTCGAGGAACCGTGGAAGGTCGGCGATCTGAAGACCTACTCACTAATCTTCGATTACGCGCCGTTCGGCCGCCAGACCATCCGGCTCGATCGGATCGTCGCCGAGGGGGGCGAGCGCATCCTGGAGTTTTCCCAGATGCTCCACCTCGACCTCAGGGCCCTCGGGCAGGAAGGATCGCTTTACAACTTCGGCACCATTCGTTACGCGCGGGGAAGGATGTTCCGGCAGTACCATTTCAACGAGATCCTCAAGTCCTGGTCCGGCTACAGGACGTACGAGCCCCACCAGAAGATGCGCGAGCGCGTGGTGGATATCGAGCGCTCGGGCGATAGGGCCGGCTTCTCGGTCGAGACGGGCAACAAGAGGAAATCCGGACAACTCCAGGACGTCGGCGAGGTCGGCAAGAGCATCCTCGTTGATCTCGAGATCATCGGCCACTGGGAACGGATCTTCCTGTTCGACACATGGGAGCTCGGGCAGGAGAAAACGATCCCGATGATGGTGCCGTCCGAACCGGTCACGTACGACTACCATATTCCGGTGAAACAGTTCCGGCCGATCGCCCCCACCATCAAGGATGTCACGCTGCGCATCGAGGCGCTGGAGACGGTTTCGGTCTTCTCGATCAACATCGAGGCTTTCCGCTGTAGAATTCCCCGGCTCGGCTACACTCTCTGGGTGACCCCCCGAGGGGGAGTCATCAAGTTCGACAACGGCAAGGGCCTCACCGGGATGCTCGAACGATGAGGGCGCATGCGGACGTACCCATCCCGTGCGTCGTTGCGCTCATCTTGGCCCTGATCCCCATCGTGACGCCTGCGCAATCGGTCCGCGAGTACAGGGCTGAACGAGGCGACGCCGGCACGATCCGCGGACCTCTGTCGGATTTCTGGTTCAAGGTCCGCAGCGAGTGGTCCGGATACCGGGCGCCGCTTCACGGATCGCCTGCGGGCAGCGGTCCCCTGCAGCGGACCACCCACGTGGAGGCCCCTCCGAACCGCGTCTGGGTCTCACTTGTTCATGGCGATCGCCTGGCGAAGAGGTCCCAGGGCCCTCTCGCCCACCTCTACACCGAGTTCCTGTCGGAATGGAAGAAAGCGGAAGGGTTGAACTGGCCTTACGCGCAGATCCTCTCCCGGCGGTGGAGCCGCATGGGCCGGATCGGCCGCCGCCAGAACATCATCATGATCGGCACGCCCTGGCAGCTCCCCCCGGTGGGGCCGCTCGCCGGGCGCCTCGGCATCACCATCGAGCCGGGCTCGATCCGGATCGGATCGCGCCGGTACCGAGGCGACAACCTCCTGCTGCTCTTCATCGCCCCCAATCCGTTTCGACCGGAAAAGTACGCCATGGTGATCAGCGGGTCGACCGACGAATCGCTGCTTCGCTCGGGGGACGTTGCTTACGGAAAGACCGACTACGTCCTTTTCCGCGGCCGGCGGCTTCTCGAATCGGGGTACTTCTCCAAGGCGCGACCGGGATCCTGGGGGCCGCCAAGCCGCTACACCACGCACCCCTCCCACCGTGGTTTCTCGATCCGGGAATCCGAGCATTTCACGTTCTGGTACGAGACGGGAAGCCTTTCCCCCGATAATCTCGCGGCCATCGTGCGCGACAAGGAGCGGGTTTATCCGTCCCTGGCCGGGCTTTTTCCTCCCGGCGCGAGGCTCCCACGGATAACGTACTACCTTTATCCGAGCATCGACCGCAAGATCGACGAGACCGCGCGTGACGACGTGACGCATATCGATTTGCCCGCGTCTCAGATTCACGCCGTCGTCTTTCCCGGGCAGAAGGTTCTCGAGCCGTACCTCGATCTGCAGGTCCTGATCCACGATGTGATCGGGCCCACGCGTGTGCCCCGTCTCGAGCGCGCCGTCGCGCTGGCTCTGGCGCCGAGCTTCCAGGGCAGCGACGTGGCCGACATGGCCCCCCGAATCTTCACCCGGATGCACCTCCGCACAAGCCAGATCCTCGATGCCCTCCAGGATCAGGACGTCATGACACCGGCCGACGGTCCGCCGGCGCCTCACGATCTCTTGCTGGCCGGGTTCATGCGCCATCTGCTCGAAGCATACGGGCGGGATCGCCTGTTCGCGTTCCTCGCCGCCGCCTCCCCGGCCCATCTCGGCAAGACGATCCGCAAGACGTTCGATCACAGCCTCTCGACCGAGCTGTTCGCCTGGGCGGCGGTGCTCCGCAACCGGCCGCGGGGCGAACCGGCGCCGGCGGCGGTCACGGCCGCCTCGCCGCCACCGGGCACGGTGCGCGGCCTCGCTCTGCTCGAGCTGCGCCGCGACGATGAGGCCGCGCGGGCTCTCGAGGAGAGCCTGCAGCGGGACCCGAACCAGCCGGGCGCCCTCGCTGCGCTGGCGCGCCTGCGGTTTCGCAACGGCCGATCCGATGACGCGGTCACCCCGGCCCAACGGGCGATCGCGCGTTGCGCCGAGGGGCTGCCGGATGACGCGTGCGCGGATGCCGCGGCATGGGCCCACCTGACGCTGGGCCGCATCGAGGCGCTGCGGGGGCACCACATCGTGGCCCACATGGAGTTGACCGACCCGGCCGTCGCCGCCGGGCCGGAAACCGTGCATATCGTGGCCGATTACTGGTTGCAGACGATGGGGATGTCGCGTAACCAGCTCACCGTGGTCTCGCACCTGAAGCACGAAGCCACCGTCGGCTTGCGGCGCCTGGACTGGCGCGGGGCGGAGAGTTACCTGAACAAGGCGCTCGAGCTGGATCCGACCGATGCGGAAGCCCACCGCCTCCTCAGCGAGGTCTACCACAAGCAGCACGAGTACTGGGCCTGGGAGCTGCGGTACCTCGACGCGTTCCTCCCGGAATACAAGTTCAACAGTTTGCTCTTGATCGTGACCCGGGCCAAGTCGATCCATTCGCTCGACTCGTTCAACGATCTGGTCCTGAGGGGCAATCTCGAGCTGATGAAGGCGCAATCCCTCTACGCGGTCGAGATCCAGAACCTGCACGCGGAAGCCGATCGGTACCTCATCCAGCAGCACGATCTCCCCCGGGCGCTCGAGCTCTACCAGCGAGCCCTCGAGATGAACAAGGATTTCTTCCTGTCGTACTTCCTTCTCGGCCGATGCTACTTCCTGATGGACGAGACCGACAAAGCGCGCGCCGCGTTCGACGAGGTCCTGTGGCGCCGCCCCAGGGACAAGCTCGTCAGGGCCTGGACTCACACGTACCTCGGTTTCCTCGGCCTGCGCGCAGAGGATTTCAAGCACGCCCGGCGGTCCTTCATCCGGGCGCTCAAGCTGGTCGAAGCCGGGCGAGAAGCCTACGGACGGGTCCCGGT
>JBHHZN010000073.1:0-8963 GCA_046758155.1 Acidobacteriota bacterium
GGTGATCGATTCCACGATGAGCGGCGCGAAGAGCCCCTTGCCTCGGTACTTCCGCCGGATGCCCAGCAACGGCATGCGCACGCGGTCGATTCCCTTCTTCTCCCACAGAAGCCGCAGCCAGCCGAACGGCAGCAGGCGTCCCGCGATCTTGCGCAGGCCTTGGTTGAGATCGGGCAGCGTCACGCAGAAGCCGGCCGTTTCGCCTTCCACCTCGACGAACAGCACCAGCCGTGGATCCATGAGCATCCTCATCTTCCGGGCTAGCGACGTGAACTCCCGGACGGTCGGCGGGATGAATCCCCAGTTGTCGGCCCACGCCTCCGAATGGATGGCGAGTATCGTGAGGACCTCCCGGTCGTAAGAACGCATGTCCAGCGACCTGATCGTCGCGCCGTGGCGCCGGCGGATGCGCTTGGCGATCCGCACGAGATCGCCTCGAGCGGGCTGGGACAGATCGATCTTCCATGCATAGAGATCCTTCAGTTTACGATAACCGAGCCTCTCCATGTGATCGACGTATTCCGGAGGGGTGTGCGGCGTCAGCAGGAAGGGCGGTTCATCGAACGCGTCGATCTGCAGTCCGGCGGTCTGGTTGAGCGAGGGATTCATCGGGCCGCGCAGCCTGGAAAGGCCCCGTCCGCGCGCCCACCGCTCGGCGGCTTCCATGAGGCACCGCGCGGCGGCGAGCCCCTCGGCCTCGAAGAAGCCGAAGCACCCCACGCGCTCGCCGTGCGTGCTCGCGTGGAGATGATCCTCGATCGCCGCGATCCGGCCGACCACCCGCCCGGCATCCATCGCGAGGAAGAGATCGATTTCGAGGTGATCGTAGGAGGGGTTCTTGCCGGGATCGAACTGCTCCCATTCCTCGATGCGAAGCGGGGGGGCCCAGCAGGGATCGTCACCGTACTTGGCATAGGGCAGCTCGATGAACGCCTTGAGATCCCGGCGGGACTCGACTCGTACCACCTTCATGATCGATCCGCGCGGGCGGTGTGGCGCCGCCGACTAGATGATGCCTTGCCGGCGCCCGACGGACTCGAAGGCACGCAGGATCTGCAAGAGGTCCTCGCGGGAATGCCCCGCCGTGATGCTTGTCCGGACGATGCACTGTCCGGCCGGGACGCTGGGCGGAACCGCCGGTGACGTGTAGATACCTGCCTCCCAGAGCCCTTTCCACAGCCGGAACGCGCGTTCCTCTTCGTTGACTTGGACGGGAACGATCGGGCTCCGAGACCCGAGCGTATCGAAGCCCAGTTCGTGCAGCCCGTTCACGTAGAACTCGACGTTGTCCCACATCTTTTCGCGCCGCCAGTCTTCTTTCTGGATGAGCTCGAGCGACTTGAGGGTGGCCGCGATCTGCATGGCCGGCAGGGACGCCGTGAACATGAACGGGCGGGCGACATGCTTGATGTAGTCGACCACCTCGGCGTCAGCGCCGACGAAGCCGCCCAGGGATCCGAAAGCCTTGGAGAATGTGCCCAGCGTGAGATCGACCTCGCCCTCCAGGCCGAAATGCTCCGCTGTGCCGCGGCCGTGGCGTCCGAGGAGTCCCGTTGCGTGAGCGTCGTCCACCATCACGGCCGCGTCGTAACGGTTGGCGATCTCGACGATCTCGGGCAGGCGGGCGATGTGCCCCGTCATCGAGAATACCCCGTCGGTCACCACGATCCTGCCCCCGGCCGTGTTCTTGTCCGCCTCAATCAAGTAACGGAGGTGATCGACGTCGTTGTGCCTGTACTTGCGAACCCGCGAGAAGGCGAGCCTCCCGCCGTCGTACAGGCTCGCGTGGTTCTCCTTGTCGAAATACAGAATGTCCTTCCTGCCGCCCAGGGAGCTCAACACGCTCAGGCAGCCCAGGAAGCCGGCGCTGAACGTCAGGACGGACTCCACGCCGAGGAACTCGGCCAGCTCCCGTTCGAGCCTCTCATGCAGTGACAGCGTCCCGGTCAGGAAACGGGAACCGGTGCAGCTCACCCCGAATAGTTCCAGCGCGTCCCTGGCCGCTTGCCTGACCCTCTCGTCACAGGAAAGACCGAGGTAGTCGTTCGAGCAAGCCACGAGCCGTTCGCGGCCGTTGATCATCCAGCGCACGCCGCCTTGCGCCTCGACGGGCTGAAAGTACGGTTCGAAACCCGCGGCCACAAGGTCCGCCGCCCGCGTGTACCGGCGGGTCTTCAGGAACACGGCCTTGGGCTGTTTCAGCGCTGGAGCGATGTTCGACATGTTGCGCTCGTCCTCCCTGGATACTAGAGCCCTCCGCAAGCGGCTCTGCATGTTTCCCCCGCGGAGTAATCTCCGGATCTGCGGGCGACCCACTCGACCCCCCGTCACTCGCTCTCTTCCTCGAGCTCCCGTATTCGTTTGCGTAGCCGCCTGATCACTGAATCCATCGAGCCTCTCTTCAGCATTCTGGAAAACTGTTTGCGGTAGTTCCTGATGGTGTCCACTCCATCGACGATGTAGTTTACGATCACCCAGTGACCCTCCAAAAGCCTCAGATGATAGTCCAGCTCGATCTCGTCGTCGTCGTAATAGGCCACGGTCGGGACCACGGCGGTCGTCTGACCCACTTTCTCCGGCAGGTAATCGAACCGATCCGCCCGGTAGCGGCCGAGTTTCCTGACCGCGGAGGTGCGCAACAGCTTGATGAAGACGTTCTTGAATTCCACGCACTGAGCCCCCTGCGGATCATCGCAGAATCCGTCGATGGCGGCGGCGGCGATCTGGCTGAATGAGGTTACCCTGTCCATCACCTCGAAGGCCATGCGGTCCACCCGCGGGTCCGCCTTTCCCTTGTCCGCGGCGTACAGGTTGAGCATCTCCTGGTTCGACGCCCGGATCACGTCGAGGGGATCCTCGACGGCGCGCGCGGCCGAGGGGCTCAGCAGGGTCGCCAGCGCCAGCGCCCACGGCGCCGTGGGTCGTCGCGGCGCGTCCCGGCCGCTCGGCCGCCGGGGGCTCGTCCGTCGCATGGACTTCTCCCGGCGCGGGACGTGGACCGGGCAGCGAGAGAGGTCGATTCTCCTCATGACTTGCGGCCCGATGACCGGCAACCGGCCCGTAGGCTGATCCTCGATGTGTGAAAGCATGCGGGAGAGGCTATTCTAATTGATCGACACAACACCGTTTTCCGTCCATTCAAGATACATCTCGACCCGCCCGGAGGCCAGCGCCAGGCGAGCCAGTGCCAGGTTGAATCGCGATTCCCTCTGGATCGCGATCCCGGAGAGCTGGTAATACGAGTTGGAGGCGTCCACGAGCCGATCGACGTCCCCGATGCCGAGATCCCAGTTGTCCCAGCTCAGGCGCAGCCAGCTCTTGGCTGCTTTCAAGGAGCGCCGCACGGTGTCGAGCAATTCGTGGTCCTGCTCGGCCTGCGCCACCGCCGTGGAGACCTCCATCGCGATCTCCTGCTTGAGCACTTCCAGCTTCTTGCGGGATTCTTCCAGCTCGAGCGTGCGCTGTCGGGCCTCGAGCCTGTGCGCGACGAAATCCAGATCCCAGTTCAAGCCCACAAACCCGCCGAGGCTGTAGGTGTTGTAGGGATCGAAGACGAAGGGGTTCTTCTGGTCCGTGCGGTTCGGCGCGTCCGCGTAGTGTGCGCTGCCGGCGATGAACAGATCCGGCCTACCGGACGCCCGGGCCAGCGACAGCCGTGCATCCAGTGTGGCCACGACGGCTTCGAGCTTCCGGATAGCGGCATTCGATCCATCGGCGAGCGAGATGAATCGTTGCTCGGTGTCATCCCCCATGGGGAAATCCGGCGTCGGGACCGCCGCGATCTCGAATCGCTCGATCGCGTCGAGTCCCAGCAGGGTCTGGAGACGGAGCTCCGTCAACCGCTTGAGGATCAGACTGTCCTGCTGTACCCGGTTCACCTGGAACTCCAGGCTCCGGACCTGGAATAGCTTCGTGTCGTCGATGTCGGACTCGGGATCCTGGACCCCGCGTTCGACCTTCGACAGGAGTTTCTCGTAGTCTTCTCGAAGATCCTGGGCCAGGGCCAATCCCCGCACCGCCGAGTCCAGCTGCCAGAACGCCCGGATGACCTCGAAGCCGAGTTTCTCCGCCGTTGAGTGGCGGCTGATCTCGCGTTGCTCGATGTCGTGCGCGGCCACGCTGCGGGCGGCGGCGGTCTTGCCGAACGTGGCGAGCGGTTGGACGAGCCTCAGCTCGAGGTCATAAAACGGGCCCAGGTTCCCGGTATCCGTGTCCTCGTCGGGGGAAAAAAGGACATCGCCCTTCGCCTCCGGCACCAGGCCGGTCTTGAGCTTGAAATCCAGCGCGGGGGCCTGCCTGTGCCTGACTCTTTTCAGCGCGATCTGCCCCGCCTGGACGTTGATCTCCTCGGCCGCGACGGCGGAATGGTTGGCCATCACCTGCTCGACCGCACGGCGCAAGGTGAGCCGTTGCCCCAGGGAGGGTTCCCTGGACCCCTCCGCCCAGGAGGGGCTCGAGATCAGGATGACGAGGAACAGGCCCAGGGAGGTTGCCGGGTGGGGAGTTGATCTCTCAGATCGCATGCGAAAACTCCTACTAGCCCCGGCGGCCGCCCGCGCATCCTCGCGGAACAGAACACAACTCAGCACCGATAGCCCTGCCCGCTCCGGCGACGGTTCGATGGTATGCCCCGCCGGTAAGTATATACTGTAGCCGATGCGGCTTTTCTGGGGGGGATTGGCGGCCCTGCAGGCCGAATTACGGAGGGTCGGAAAGCCCCGGGAGGTAGAGGGTGTCCTGGACCTCTACCTGATCCGCCCCGCCGGCCTCCTGATCGTTCGGGCGGTCCGCTCCACTTTCGTGACGGCGAACATCCTGTCGGCCATGGCGCTGGCGAGCGGGTGGCTGGCCGCATTCTTCTTCTTCGAGGCGGCACGCAGCGGGAATCAGGCGCGGTTCGCGGTCCTCGCGGCGCTCGCGCTGCTCGTGCACTCGGCTTTCGACAGCGCCGACGGCCAGCTCGCCCGCTGGAGGGGTCGGACGTGCGAGATGGGCCGGCTGGTCGACGGGGTCTGTGATTACCTGACCTTTCTCGCGATCTACCTCGGCATCGCCCTGGGGCTTGGAATGCGCCAGGGGGCGCACCCGTTGATCCTGGTGGGGGTCGGCTTGCTCGCCGCCCTGAGCCATGCGCTGCAGTGCGCCCTGGTGGAGTATCAGCGAAACCTGTACGGGCACTACGTTTACGGCAACGCCCTGCCGGTTGCGGCCCCCGGCGACGAGGCCGGCCACCAGGGGCGGGAAGCGCGCATGCCCGGCAGTCTCCTCCAGGGGATCCACCTGGTGTACTTGAAAGTGCAGGAGTCTCTTTGCGGCTCCAGCCTGCAACTGCAGCGGCGTGTGGCCGCGTGGCGGCGTGCGCAGCCGGGGCGGCTGTCGCGGGTGCCGGCGGCCGTCGAGCAGAACCAGAGACGCCGGCTGAGGGTGTGGGCCTTGCTGGCCCCGAACTCGCACAAGGTCGGCATGGTCGTGGCGGCGATGCTGCCGGTGAACGACCTGTCGATGTTCGGCACGTTCGGGCTGCTGTGGTATTTCCTGTACGTCCTCGTTGCCTTGAACGGGTTGCTGCTGATCCTGCTGATCTCCCAGCCGCGGGCCGACCGCGCGATGTGGGCCCGCATCCAGGATCCGGTCACGACAAGCCGGTACGCGACGGGCCCCGTATGAGGGCCGTGGCGTGCACCGGCGCCCGCCCCCGGTTGACCGCTTGGACCCGGCGGGGCTGTCGCGGCCGGCGCCGGGTGCCCGCCGGAGAACTCCGGCCGTGAGGTCCGTCGTCCTGCTCGAGCGGCCCGGCGCGGCGCGGCGACTCGGCGGCCTGACGATCCGGGAACGACTCGTGCGGTCGCTCCGGAAGCTGGGTCTGGAGCCGATCGGGACCGGCCCTCCTGTCCACCGTGGCATGGTCACGACCGAGCAGTTGCTGGCGCACTGGCCGGACGGGGAGGAAGACCTGGTCATCGTCCCGGCCGATGGCGTCATCGACGAGCGTATTCTCCGGGCCATCGCCGAACATCCGGCGCTGGCGGTCGTGGTCGACAGCGCGCCGCCCTCCGGGTCGGCCCGACTCGTGCAGAGTGTTCCGCGGACCGCGCGTGGCCGGCTGTGCGGTCCGCTCCGGCTCGGGCGGGCCTGGCTGCGGGACCATCCCGGCGATCTGCAAGAGCAGGTCATGCGGGGCGTCGAGCGCGGCGACCTTCAGGTCATCGATGTGGCCCGCCTGTCGGCCGACGCCCCCCATCTGCGACGCCGGTTCAGGCCGTTCTGGTTTCCGGCGCCGGCGCCTCGCGATGCGCGGCGAGCCAGGAACATCCTGCTCGACGCGACGCAGAAGGGGGCGCTGGACGTCCCCGCCCTCCTGCACGCCCCGATCGAGAAGTTTTTCGCGTGGCGCCTCGCCGGCACCCCTCTGACGCCGAACCAGATCACGCTCGTCACGACGGTTGTGGCCTGGCTCTCCACCTGGCTGTTTCTCAGCGGGCGGCTGGGCTGGGGGATCGGGATCGCCCTGTGCGTGGGAGTGCTGGATGGGATCGACGGCAAGCTGGCCCGCCTGCGGCTGGAGACCTCGAAACTCGGAGAAATGGAGCACTGGCTCGACTTCCTGTACGAGTGGTCCTGGTGGGCCGCCCTGGCCTTCTATTTCTCGAGGTCGGGTGTGGGGCCGGGCGCGTGGATATCGTTCGGCCTGCTGGCGCTGGCGGAGATCCTCGACGGAGCCGCCAAGCTGACGGTGCTCAGGGCGTTGGGCCGCTCGATCGACGAGGCGAGTCGCTTCGATCGGATCATCCGGCTGCTCGGTGGGCGCCGGAACGTCTACGTATGGATCCTTGCGGTCGGCCTGGCCGCCGGACGGCCCGCCGCGGCCTACGGTCTGCTGCCGCTGTGGGAAGGCTTGACCGCGCTGGTGCACTGGATCCGCCTGCCCTGGATCCTCGCCGGGCGCGACGCGACGAGGTTCGGGGCGACACCATCCGCGGGTTGAGCGATATCAACGAGCGGCATGGAACGGCAGAGCGTTCCGTATCCGTTCGACGATATGACGCTCTTCGGGTTGATTGGCCCGCGCCAGCAGCAGGGCGCAGTACAGGACGATCGAGGCCACGAGGACGGTGATCTTCAGCGGTCCGGTGATGAGGCCCTTCAACCCGAAGCCGACCAGCAGGGTCACGGAGGCGGAAAAAAGCGGCCACACGAGATACCCCGCGGCGGCCCGCACGCCGGTGTGCCGCCGGCTCAGGCCGACGCGTGCCAGCCCCGCCGTCGTGAGTGCCGCCAAGGTCGCCAGCGCACCGCCTGCGATCCCGAGCGGCGGGATGAGGAGGAAACCCGCCACGCCGCTCAGCGCGACGACGGACACCGTCACGCCGGTGTTCAGCCCCGTGTGACCGGACATGACCAGCAGGTTCTCCGACGCGCTGCACACGCCGTACACGGCCTGTGCGACGGCAAGGATCAGCAGGGCGGTGAAGGCCCGCGGCTCGCGCACCTGGAAGATCGACAGGATCTCATGGCCGAACAGCATCAAGACGATCAGGGGAAGCGCCGATCCCGCCAGCAGCCACCGCGTGAGCAGAGCGTAGCCTCGTTGCAACCGCCGCAGGTCCGACCGCTGATACAGCTCGGCGACGATGGGGGCGAAGATCGGCTCGAAGGACTGTCGGACACGCTTGATCGATGAGACGATCTCCATCAGAATTCCGTAGACGCCCGCGGCGCCCGATGACATCAACGCTCCGACCAGCAGCAGATCGACCCGGGCGATGAGCATGTTCATGGCGTCCATCAGGCTCAGGGGAGCCGCGAACCGCAAGATGTTCCTCCTCTCCTGTGTGCCGGGGCGGGGGCCGCGCAGAGGGGCCGGGCCGCACACGCGCTTGACCGCCATCCACGCCGCGGCGGCCGTCGTCGCGAAGGCGGACACTTGGGCCAGCATCAGGGCCGTGGCGCCGATCTTCAGGGGCCAGAGGCCGAGGGTCAGCACGAGCAGCACCGCGGGCTCGAGGCCGCCCTTGATGGCCGCGTCATAGCGCATGATCCTCCTGGCGCGCAGGGCCGCCAGAAGGATCTGTCCGATGACGAGAAACGGGAGGCCGAGGCCGGCCAGCCGGATCGGTGTTGTCAGCGCCGGGTTACTGAAGAGACGTCCCGCCACCAGGGGAGCCGTCCCGGCGAGCAGCGCGGCCACGACCAGGGACAGCCCCGCGCCCACCTGCACGTGGAATCGAAGAGCGCCGGCCCGGGCGGGTGGGTCGTCGTGCCGGGTGATGCTGTGGATCAAGCTCCGGTCGAGGCCCCACAGTGCCAGCTTGGAGACGATGTCCGCCAGGCCGTACGCCAGAAAGTACAGGCCGAGCGTTTCCGTGCCGTACCAGCGGGCGGCGAAGAAAACGAAACCGGCCTTGCTGATCCTGGCCAGTGTCCCGAGAAAGTTGACCGTGGCGCCCGCCGCCATGTCCGTCGCGTCGCGCAGGGCGTCGCGCTCCGGGCGGGACTCGGGATCGGGAGACTTGGGCAATGGGCTCGACTAATCATCCGTGGCGAACCGGTAGCGGATCGCCCGTTGAGTGAAGACCACGAGGGTTCTCAGGCCGTAGACACCGAGCGTCACCGCCGCCCAGATCACGACGGCCTGGAAGAAAGCGAGGAGATGACCGGCCGCGCTGCCCAGAAGAAGCACGTACATGTGAATGTTTCTGCGACCGGCGACCAGCCGGAAGGCCCGATCGAACGCGCGATGATCGTGGATCTGATGGCCGGTGAGGAAACGGTACAGGCCCGACACGCCGCGGGCCGACAACATGATGGCGATCAAGATGACCGCGAGTTTCAGGGGAAACCATGTACCGATGGAGCGCGACAGTCCCCATCCCAGGCCGATGTACCACGAGAACTCGAAGCTGATGTCCACCGTGTGGTCGAGGCGATCTCCGAAGGCACTGCTGAGGAGTTTCACGCGGGCC
>JBHHZN010000074.1:0-8904 GCA_046758155.1 Acidobacteriota bacterium
TCCCCGACGTGGATTGGAACAAGGGAGCTGCCGTCGAATGGCTCATCGAGCGCCTTCACGCGGGCGGGACGAAGCCGAGCGCGGTTTACATCGGGGACGACCTGACCGATGAGGATGCCTTCCGGAGGCTGCGGGCCGGCGGCTACGGCATCATCGTGGGAGGAGACCGGCCCACGTTCGCGCGCTACCGCCTGGACGACACCGGCGAGGTCGTCGAGCTTCTCGGATTCCTGGCGGGACGGGGAGTCAATCGTCGCTGAACGCGCGCGTGGGCAGTGACTCGACGAATCGGTTGAAGGCCTCGTCGCGAGACTTTCCGACGTATCGCAGGGCCATCTTGCGGGCGCGCGCGGCGACCTGATCCGCCGGATCGATCTCCAGGGCCTCGTTGAACTTCTTCACCGCCTCATTGATGGCGCCGGCGTTCATCAAGACGACACCCCAGTCGTACCACGCGTTCCTGATGGAGTTCTCGATCGACTTCCGCTTCCCACGATCCCGCTGATTCTGCTGGAGGCGGTAGAGCTTGTGCAGGGACGACGCGTAGTCGCCCTCCTGGAAATACTGGGCGGCCTGCGCCATCTGCTCCTCTTGCCGGGCCTGCTCTTCCAGGTGCTGCATGGCATCGAACAAGGACTCCTCGATGTCCTCCGCCTGCGGATCCAGGCGATGCGCCTCGCGCAAGGCGACCGCCGCCGCGGCCCACTCTTTCTTCGCCAGATGATCCCTTCCTTGCCGCGCGTAGCGCCCCGCCAGCTTCCTCCTCTCCGCCGGGTCCTCCGGCAGCTCGTGTCCTGGCTTCGATGTCGCCGGACCGGCCGCGGAGGGCGATGGCTTCCCGTGGCGGGCGGTGGTCTGCTGGGGGGATGTCCGTTGAGGACCGGCCGGCCTCGCGGGGACGGTGATCGGCTTTCGCCTGACGGTCGCCTCGGCCTGGGCCATGCCGCCGCTGTCGCTGAACCAGAAGTACGCTCCGACGGCGATCCCGACGACCGCCAATGCCCCGGCCGCCGCGAGCATGATCGGTTTTCGGTCACGGCCGGCCTCACTCCCCTCGATCCGGCCGCCGGCGGCCGGCCCGGGCTCGCCCGCGTCGTGCCCGATGTCCTCGGCTCGCTCACCGGGCAGCTCCTCGGGAAGAGGCACATCGTCCAGTTGGGCCCCTTCCATCGCGGCGGATTCCTCTTTCTCCCTCTCGACCTCCCGGGCGGCCTGCAGGTCGAGGCCGATCGGCTGCGCCTCGCCGGCCAGGCGGGCGTTGATCTCCTCGATGTTCATGAGCGCCTCGGCATGTGTGGGCGCCTTGGCTCGGACCTGCTGGAAGAGATCCAGCGCCTCCTCGAGGCGCCCGGCGTCGCGCGCCTCGACGGCGCGGCTGAACAGCTCTTCAGGCCCGCGCTCCTCCGGCGCCTCGGCGGCCTCCGCCTCCGGGATGAGCTCCGCCGCCCCGTCTTCGGCCGGGGGGGCGGGCTGCGCGGCGGAAGGCTCGACCATGTCATCGATGGGAATCGGCTCGCCCACGAGCGCCGGTTCCGGCTCGCCGGTATCCAGATCGGCGGTCTCGACCGTCGTGGCCCCGCCGGCCGCCTTCTGGATCGCCTCCCGCAGGACCCGCACCTGAGGATCATCCGGCTTGATCTCCTCGAGCAATGAACACCCCTTCAGGGCGCGATCGAAATCACCGGCGGCGGCCAGTTCCCGCACGCGCGCGATGCCCGCCCGGACACGCTCGCGCACCTCGGCGGAAGGAGGCCGCTCGTGGGAGACGGTCTGCTGCCGGGAGTGCTGGCGCGCGAGAAGGCGCGCCATGCGGATGCCTTCCTTCGCTTTCTGGTTGTCCGGATCGAGTTCGAGCACACGACCCCACGTGGCCATGGATTGCTCGTAGTCACCCTCGTTGTATTGATTCCCGGCCGTCTCCAGGAGAAGCCGGATCTGATCCGATGGCATGGGACTCCTCGATCGCGCTCGCCGTCCGTCCCCAGAACGGGGCGCGAGGCGCTCGGCTATACAACATGGTGCCGGTGGCACGCAGGGGCAAGCTCGCGGGAAGGCGTGTATTTCGCCGAAATGCCGCCTGGGACCGAGGGTTTCAGAGAAGGTCGATGCGATCCACGATGCCGACGATGGCGGCATCGACCGGCACCGTCGTCTTCTGCATGGCCTGCGCGGCCGAGCGGCCTTCGATCACCACGAGCACGCGTTCACCGACACCGGCTCCGACCGCATCGACCGCCATCCTCTCCGCACCGCGCTGGTCACCCATCGGTGTCACCGGCTGGACCAGCATGAGTTTCGCGCCGCGCAGCTCGGCGTGCTTGGCCGTGGCGACGACGTGCCCGACCACATCAGCGAGGATCACGGCCGGCGCCCCCATCCCGCCGTGTGGCGGCATCCACGATCCCGACGATGCTGGCATCGGTCGGGACCCTCTCGGGGACGAACGCATGGGACGCTTCGCGGCCCCTGACGTAAATGACCGTTTCGGCGGCTCCGGATCCGATCGCGTCGACGGCGACGAACGGGGAGCCGCGATCACTCGCCGTCTCATCGAGCGGTTGAATCACGAGAAGCTTGCGCCCGGACAACCCCTCGTCCTTGTGCGACGAGACGACCCGACCGATGACCCGGGCCAGATTCACGGCGAGGACCTCTTCTTCGGCCCATCGAGGGAGACGGAGTCGACGATTCCCACGACGGCGGCATCAACCGGCGCGTCCTGGGTCCGTGGTGTCATGCGCGCCGAGGATCCGGTCACGACGAGGACCGTCTCGGCGAACCCCGCACCGACGGTGTCGACGGCCACGAACGGGCCGCCGGCATCCTTGCCGGCCGGGCTCAGCGGCTGGACGACAAGCAGCTTGCACCCCTCGAGCCGGGTGTCCTTCCGGGTCGCGACAACTGTTCCGAGGATCCTGGCGAGCTGCATGGTCGTCCTCGGGGCGCTCTAGCCGCGGCCGGCCTTGCCGATGGGCAACCGATCCTCGAGGCCCTGGTGGGGCCGCGGGATCACGTGCACCGAAACCAGCTCGCCGACCTTGCGCGCGGCGGACGCGCCCGCGTCGGTGGCCGCCTTGACCGCGGCGACATCGCCCCGCACGATGGCCGTCACCAGGCCGGACCCGATCTTCTCGTAACCGATCAGCACCACTTTCGCCGCCTTGACCATGGCATCGGAGGCTTCGATCATCGCCACCAGACCACGCGTTTCAATCAGACCCAACGCTTCGCCCATGCGTTCCTCCCCAGTACCTCATGAAGGCCTTGTTCCCGAGTCGTCACAGGGTTTTGACGACATCGGTGATGAGATCGACCAGTTCTTCCTGCGTGAATTTGTACGCCCCCGTCGAGCCGGAGCCCTGACAGCCGCCGTTCAACTTCTCTTCCAGAACCCGGCAGCCCAGACAGGCCCGGGCCGGCGGATCGAAATGGAGTTTTTCCCGGATCTGCCGCAGCTTGGCGACGTGTTCACGCGAAAGCGGCCGCTCACTTCCCAGTGTTCGCGCCACGATGTACACATGGGCCGAATGTTCCAGTGTTTCCATCCGGTCGTACGCCTCGTAGACATCGCCTCCGACCGTGAGCGCACCGTGGTTCGCCAGAAGGATGGCATCGTGATCCGCCAGCGGGCGCACCGCTTCGGCCAGCTCCGGTGTCGTCGGCGTCGCGTACTCCGCCAGGGGGACGGTGCCCAGGGTGAGAACCACCTCGGAAAGCAGCGGCTGGTCCATCGGAAGCCCCGCCACGGCGAAGCCGGACGAGTGCGGCGGATGCGCGTGGACGACGGCCTGGACGTCCGGGCGGGCCTCGTACATCGCGAGGTGCATCGGCAACTCCGAGGAAGGCTCGAGCCTCCCGTACAGCTTGCGCCCGCGCGCGTCGGTGACGATCAGATCCTCCGGGGAAAGCCGGCCTTTGTTGCGGCCCGACGGTGTCATCAGAATGCGGTCTTCGTCCATACGGACACTGACGTTGCCGTCGGCGGCCGCGATGAATCCCTTCGCGTACAGCCGTCGTCCTATCTCGACGATGTCACGGCGATGCTCGAATTCCCGCTTGGGTAATGCTCCCGGCCGTGCTCCGCCGGGATCCCCGCTGAAGGTTGGGCTCACTGAATCCTCTCGAGGGTCGCCGTGGTGGCTAGCTGGCAAGAGCCGCGGTCCCTCCTCCGCCGGACCGCCCGGCCAGGAAACGCGAACGGCACTCCTGTGAACAAAAATACATCTTCTGTCCCGAGGTCTCGACCTGGATCGCCCTGTCGCGAGGGATGAATGTGTTGCAGACGCGATCTCGCACCAGTTGCCTCGACCCGTGGGCCCGATCCCGATTATCCGCCCCGCGCGCCCTCCCGGCGGAGGTCGAGACCATCCGGATCACCCGGCGGATGAAGGTGAACGCCGCGACCAGCAGCAAGAACACCAGGATGCGACGGATCATGATGCGGACCCCTTGCCAGCGCTCTTCTCGTGCTGCGCCCTCACCTTCTCGATCTCGGCCTGAACAGCATCCATGTCGATACTGTTCGGATTCAATTCCAGGACCTTCTCGAACGCCGACCGCGCGTCATCGTATTTCCCCAGATCGTAAAGAGACAGGATACCGATATTGAACCAGCTTCTCCAATGTTGCGGATCGTAGCTCACGCTCGTCTGGAATTCCTTGAGCGCCTCATCGGGTTTCCCCATCCGCCGCAGGCAGGTGCCCATATCGGTGCGGACATCCACGAGGGTCTCGTCGACTCGCAGGGCCGTCGTGAAGTACTCCACCGCCTGATCGCACATGCCCGCGTCCATGTAGAGGTCCCCGAGCCGGGCGAGCGCCGTCACGTTTTCGGGATACTTTTCCAGCGTGCTCTTGAGCCTGCCTATCTCGGCGCGAACCTGTTCCATGGTCGCCATGTCCTGGCCGGCCGGCCCCGCTTGCGCGGGCCCGGTGGGCGCGCTGGCCGGCGGCGGGGCCTCGGCGCGCCGGGGTGCGGGGTGGCGGCCGACATAGATCTCATGCGCCGTCACGAAACCGATGAGGATACCGAAAACCAGACCGGCTATACCGAAGGAGATCTGATTACGGTTCAAGGAATGAGAGTCAGGCACATCTCGAAGGGTAGATGAAAGCGCGCGATAACGTCAAGGAGCGCGCGATCCGGGGCGGACAGCTCCTCTCACCCTGGACCGGCGCCCGCCGAGGAAACACGCCCGCCGCCTTTCCTTGATCACGACAGATCGCTGTGTTATACGTCACCCCCGTGTCCTGGGGGACGGTGTTGACGACGAGATCTCTCCTGAGGAGCCCATCGGCGGTCGCCGGCTTGCTGATCGTGCTCTGCCTGCTGGCCCTGGCGGCGGCCTCGATCGAGTTCGGCGAGGGACGCCGATCGATCCTGAGCCGCTATCTCCTGTCGTACGGCCCGCATGACGAGGATCGCTCGATCCGGATGCCCCCTTCACCGCCTGATCGCCGTCACCTGCTGGGCACGGATATCCAGCGGCGCGACCTCTTCTCCCGCCTCCTGCATGGCTCCAAGATCTCGCTTCAGGTAGGGCTGACCGCCGAGGCGATCGCCCTGGCGATCGGTCTCGCCTTCGGCGCCCTGGCGGGGTATTTCGGGGGCTGGATCGATGCGCTGCTGATGCGGCTGGCCGACCTCTTGCTGGCATTCCCCCTGCCGATCATCGCCATGGCGGCGATCGCCGTGTTCGATACGCGCAGCATCACGTTGGTGTTCGTGGTCCTCGGGTTGATGGGCTGGGCGGGCATCGCGCGACTGGTCCGCGCCCAGTGCCTGTCGGTCCGGCGACGTGGCTACCCGGAGGCGGCGCGCGCCCTGGGCGCCGGCAGCGTTCGCATCATCGGCCTGCATCTGCTTCCCAACTCGGTCGCGCCCGCGCTCGTGGCCGCTTCGGTCGGGGTGGCCATGAACGTCCTCACCGAGGCATGGCTATCGTTCATCGGCCTCGGTGTCCAGGCGCCGGCGGTCTCCTGGGGCCGCATGATCGTCGACGGCCAGCCGGAACTGACGATCCATCCCTGGCTCTGCGTTTACCCCGGCCTGGCCCTCGGCCTGACGGTTCTGGGTTTCGTTCTCCTGGGCGATGGACTGCGTGATGCTCTCGATCCGAAGATGCAGGTGGTGACCCACTCATCCTGAAGAGGTGATCCATGGTAATGAAGAGAGGACCGTCGCTCGGCCTGCTCGGCCTGCTCGGCCTGCTCGGCCTGCTCGGCGCGTGGATTTTCGCCTGCTCGGCGCCCGGCGACACATCCCGGAGGGACCGGATGCGGGAGCCGCCGTCGGCCCTCTCGCCGCCCGGCGACACGTCCCTCGGGTACCGGATGCGGGAGCCGCCGTCGACCCTGGACCCGGTCAGGGCCGGCGACAACAACTCTCTCATGTACGTCTACCTGCTGTTCGACGGACTCGTGGAGTTCGCCCCGGGCTCGCTGGAAGTACGCCCGGCGCTGGCGAAGTCGTGGGACGTCTCGGCCGACGGCCGCGTGTACACCTTCCACCTGCGCGACGGGATAATGTTCCATAATGGACGCCCGATCACGGCCTCCGACGTCGTGTACTCGATCCGCAGAGGTCTCTCCCAGGCCGCCCACTCGGAAAAACACGACTTCCTCGCGCCGCTGCTGGGATCGGGGCCGTTCTGGGACGGAGCCACGCTGGAGCTCCCCGGTGTCGCGGCGCCCGACCCGAGGACCGTCGTCCTGACCCTGTCGGAGCCGTACCCGCCGTTCCTGTCGGTGCTGGCGAGCGAGGCCGGCTCGATCGTGCCGCATGAGGTCTACTCCGATCCGGACCAGGGGTTCCTGCGGCATCCGGTCGGCTCCGGGCCGTACACCCTGCAAGCCTGGGAGCCCGATATCTCCATCACGCTCGCGCGGTTCAAGCAGCACTGGAAGCCGGCCCCGGCGGCCGGCATCGACACGATCTCGGTCCGGTTCATCCGGGACGCTTCCACGGCGCTCGAGGAGTACCGCGCGGGCAACATCGACTTCACCTACGAGCTGCCGCCCGGACAGAGGCGGCGCATCCAGGAGGAGCTGCCCGAGGCCTTCCATCACGGCCAGCAGATGTGGCTCTTCTACGTCGGGTTCAATCATGCATCCGGACCCTTCCGGTCGAATCCGACGCTGCGGCGAGCGGTCGCCCGCGCGGTCGATTCCGACTACATCGTCCGCCAGCTCCAGGAAGGCAAGGATCGCATCGCCACGGGGGTGATCCCTCCCGGGATGATGGGGTTCGGCGAAACGGCCGCGCCGTTTCCCTACGATCTCGATGAAGCGCGCCGGCTGATGGCCCAGGCGGGATACCCCGGCGGGAAGGGGTTTCCCGAGATCGTTTACCTGAGCAACGAGACCCAGGGGTTTCGTCGCATCGCCGAGCGGCTCCGGACCGACCTGGCGCGCATCGGCATCACCATGCGCGTGAAGATGATGGATTTCGGCGCGTTCCTGCAGGAGCTGAACTCCCATGATCCCTCGGGTCCCGATGCGTCGCTTTTCCGGATGACGTGGTACCCCGATTGGCCCGATCCGGACAATTTCCTCGGCGTGCAGTTCCGGACCGGCGGAGCCGGGAACTTCGGCCGGTACAGCAACCCCGCGTTCGACGCCCTCATGGAGAAGGCCAGACACGAGATCGACGCCGACGCGAGGCGGGATCTGTACCGCCGGGCCGACGCGATGCTGATCGACGACGTCGCCCTGGTGCCCGTGTACTGGTACGGGCAGGACATCCTTTTGCGCCCGACGTTCACCGGTCTGAAGATCAGCCCGCTCGGCGCCTTCGCGACAGCCTGGGAGGAGATGGAAACGGCCCGATGACACGCTTCATCGTCAGACGGATCCTCTGGATGGTGCCGGTCCTGTGGGCCGCGGCCACCCTCGTCTGGGTCTTCATGTTCCTCATCCCGGGCGACCCCGCGCGGATCCTGGCGGGGCAGTCGGCCGATCCGGACGTGCTCGGGCGGGTGCGCGCCGAGTGGGGACTCGACCTGCCGGCGCCGGTCCGCTACGGGCGCTTCCTGTGGAAGCTGGCGCACCTCGATCTGGGCACCTCCTACGTGCAACAGGGGCGGCCGGTGAGCGCGATCATCGCCTCGGGGTTCATGCGCACGTTCTTCCTCGCGCTGACGGCGACGATCCTGGCCGGCCTGGGAGGCATCCTCTTCGGGCTGGTCTCGGTCCGGCGGCGCGGGACCGTGCTGGACGGCGCGATCCGGATCCTCTCGACCGGGGGCATCGCCGTGCCCACCTTCTGGCTGGGCCTCATGCTGATGCTCGTGTTCGCCTCGCGGCTGCAATGGCTCCCCGTGTCCGGCTACGGCGACGGCCCATCGATCCTGAACCTGCGCCTGCCGGGCTTGGCTCATCTGGTCCTTCCCTCGCTGACACTGGCCGTCTTCTCGGCGGCGTACATCGCGCGGGTCACCCGCGCTTCGCTCATCGAGGAGACCACCCAGGAGTACGTGCAGGCGGCGCGCGCGCGCGGACTGTCTTCCGGCGCGGCCATGCTCAGGCACTCCCTGGCCAACGCGATGCTGCCGGTGGTCACTCTCCTGGGCCTGAACTTCGGGGGCCTGCTGGGCGGAGCGATCGCCACGGAGACCGTCTTCAACTGGCCCGGCGTGGGACTGGCGCTGCTCACCGCGCTGAAGAACCGCGACCTGCCCGTCGTCGAGGGAGGAGCCATCACCCTGACGGCCGTCTTCCTGCTCGTGAACCTGGCGGTCGACCTCTCCTACGCCATCCTCGACCCGCGGACACGCCACTAGCGCCGCGTGCCGATCGGCGCGCTCCAGGGCCCCGGACGAGCGCCGAGCGCACGGTGGCTCTGGACTCCGCCAGCAGGGCAGCGCGCACCGACACAGCGCAACAAGCCGGCTGCGGCCGATGCCT
>JBHHZN010000075.1:0-8904 GCA_046758155.1 Acidobacteriota bacterium
GGAGGAGTTCCACCACTGACACGCGAGGACGCCAGTCTCTTTCCCGCTCCTGGTGCATTCGGACCCTTCAGGGTCATGCATCAGATCGGGGCGGGCGTCCTCGGCCCGGTGTACCGCACGTACGACCCCGCCCGGGATCGTCTCGAACCGAACCGCGGCCCGCGAAGGTCCCGGTGTCGAGCGCGGATCGTGTATGATCGGGCCATGACCATCCCGATCAAGCGCGAGTCGGTGCGTCTCGACACCCTGGTGGATGCCTGCCTGCAGGAGCTGGCCGCGGAACTGGGTGCGCGCCGCCTGGAGGTGACGCGCCAGGTGGCCCAGGATCTGCCCGAGCAGCCGATGGATCGCGCCATGATCCGGGAGGTGATCGGCATCGTGCTCGCCGAATCGATCCGTTCGGCGCCGGCGGCCTCGCAGCTGCGCATCACCGTGAAGGCCGGTCGCAACGTCCAGATGCTGGCGGTCAAGATCTCCGGATCAGGCTACACCGACGAGCAGAGGGAAAGCCTCTTCAATGGAGAGGCTCGACCGGGCACCCTGGCGCGAGCACGGGCGCTCGTCGCGCAGCATGGCGGCGTGGCTTGGGCGAACGGCCGGCCGGGTCGCGGCACGACGTTTTATTTCACTCTCCCCGCGCATCCTTCCTCCTGACGGGTCCCATCCCGGGGATCGATTTCTTCTATAATGAAAGGTGAACCGACAGCGCGGAGTCTCCTTATCTCATGAATCAGACGTCGTTTTGGGCTCGGCGGGTGCACTCGCTCATGGGCGTCGTCCCGATCGGCGCCTTTCTCCTCGAGCACATGTTCGAGAACTCCTACTCGACACAGGGGCCGGCGGCGTACAACGAGATGGTGTCCAAGATCCAGAGCTTGCCCTATCTGCTGTGGATGGAGGTGTTCATCATCTTCCTGCCCATCCTCTTTCACGCCGTCTACGGTGTCTACATCGCCTGGCAGGCGCGGTTCAACGCCGTGCAGTACCCGATGTTCCGCAACTGGATGTTCGTCCTGCAGAGGCTCACGGGGTTCTTCCTCCTGGCTTACATCGGCGTGCACGTTTACGAGACACGGGTGCAGGTGTTTTTCGACGCCACGCTCAAGGAGCACTTCTTCGCGCACATGAAGGAGCTGCTCAGCAGCAACGCGTACTTCGCCCTCTACGTCGCCGGCGTGCTGTCGGCCGCGTTTCACTTCGCCAACGGCCTGTGGTCGTTCGGCATCGTCTGGGGCATCACGGCCGGCCGCAACGCGCAGAGGCTCTCGTCGTACGCCTGCGCCGCGCTCGGGGTGATCGTCGCCGGCATGGGGGTCAATTCTTTGCTGGGCTTTTTCCGGTTCTGACGGACCGGGACGGGCGCCGGCCATGGGCTCGGGGAGTATGGCCAACAACGCATTCATCGTCGTGGGAGGGGGCCTGGCGGGCCTGATGGCCACGATCCGTCTGGCCGAGGCCGGCCACCACGTGGACCTGGTCTCGTTCGTCCCGGTCAAGCGGTCGCATTCGGTCTGCGCCCAGGGGGGGATCAACGGCGCGGTGAACATCCAGGGAGAGGGTGACTCGCCGGAGATCCATTTCGATGACACCATCTACGGCGGTGATTTCCTCGCCAATCAGCCGCCGGTGCGGAAGATGTGCCATGCCGCGCCGGGCATCATCCACCTGCTCGACAGGATGGGCGTCACGTTCAACAGGACGACGGAAGGTCTGCTCGATTTCCGGCGGTTCGGCGGGACGCTTCACCACCGCACCGCGTTCGCGGGCGCCACGACCGGCCAGCAACTCCTGTATGCCCTCGATGAGCAGGTGCGCCGCCACGAGGCGGCGGGGCTCATCAAGAAGTACGAGTTCTGGGAATGCCTCGGGCCGATCCTGGACGAGCAGGGAGTGTGCCGCGGGGTGACCGTGCTCAACCAGATCGACATGAGCATCCACGGCCTGACGGCCGATGCCGTGCTGCTCGCCACCGGCGGGTGTGGGATCATCTTCGGCAAGTCGACCAACTCGACCACGTGCACCGGCACCGCCGTCTCCGCGGCTTACCAGGCGGGGGCCGTCTACGCGAACGGGGAGTTCATCCAGGTGCACCCCACGGCGATCCCCGGAACCGACAAGCTGCGGTTGATGTCCGAGTCCGCCCGCGGAGAGGGGGGGCGCGTCTGGGTGCCGCGCGCGCAAGGAGACCGCCGGCCGCCGCGCAGCATCCCCGAACGCGAACGACTGTACTTCCTCGAGGAGGACTATCCCGGCTACGGCAACCTCGTTCCGCGCGACATCGCGACCCGCGCGATATTCGACATCTGCGTCAACCGCGAAATGGGCGTGGGAGGCGAGCGGGCGGTCTACCTCGATCTGACGCATCTTCCGCCGGAGGTCCTCGACAAGAAGCTGGCCGGGATCCTGGAGATCTACAAAAAGTTCACGGGAGTGGACCCTCATGAGGAACCGATGAAGGTGTTTCCCGCGGTGCATTATTCGATGGGGGGCATCTGGGTCGACTTCGATCAGATGACGACCATCCCGGGCCTGTTCGCCGCCGGCGAGTGCGAGTACCAGTACCACGGCGCCAACCGGCTCGGCGCGAACTCCCTCCTGTCGTGCATCTACGGAGGGCAGGTGGCGGCGGCCTCGATGATCCGGCGCCGGGAGGCGGGCTCCGCCGGGTCCGACATGCAGGCGAGGGTGCGCGCGGAGGTCGATCGGTGGACCGGCCTGCAGGATCGGCTGGTCCGCATGGACGGTCCGGAGAGCCCGTACCGGCTCTGGGGGGAGCTGGGGGAGATGATGACGGAGAACGTCACGGTGGTGCGCGACAACCAGAAGCTGCGGGCCACGCGGGAGCGGCTCGGGGAGATGATGGAACGCTGGCGCCGCATCGGACTGCCCGACACGGGCAGCCACGCCAACCAGGCGATCATCTTCACACGCCAGCTCTGGAACATGCTCGAGCTGGCTCGCGTCATCACGGCCGGCGCCCTGCAGCGCGACGAGAGCCGCGGCGCTCATTTCAAGCCGGCGTTTCCCGATCGGAACGATGATCAGTTCCTCAAGACCACGCGGGCGACCTGGGCCGAGGACGGACCCGTGATCTCCTACGAGCCGGTCGACATCTCGCTCATCCCGCCGCGCCAGCGAAGCTATACCTCGGCGGACGGATCCGGGGCCACGGGAAAGGAACAGCATGCAACGAAACGTTAAAGTACGGGTCCGCCGTCAGGACAGGCCGGGTCGCGCGCCGCGCTGGGAGGAGTTCAGCGTGCCGTACTCCCCGGGCATGAACGTCATCTACTGCCTGATGCAGATCCAGCGGGATCCCGTCACATCGGACGGCCGGAAGACCACGCCTGTCGTGTGGGAAGCGCACTGTCTCGAGGAGGTTTGCGGCGCGTGCACCATGCTGGTCAACGGGAAGGTGCGGCAAGCCTGCTCGGCCCTGGTGGATGACCTGCGCCAGCCGATCGAGTTGCGCCCGATGAGAAAGTTCCCCGTCGTCCGCGACCTCATCGTCAACCGGCATCGCATGTTCGAGGATCTGATCCGGATCAACGGATGGATCCCGCTGCAGGGGACGTACGATCTGGGGCCGGGACCGCGGCAGGCGCAGTCCGAGCAGGAGATCGCCTACGGGCTCTCGACCTGCATGACCTGCGGTTGCTGCCTGGAGGTCTGCCCGAACATCAACGACCGGTCGGGGTTCATCGGCCCGGCGGCGATCTCGCAGGTCCGGCTCTTCAACACGCACCCCACCGGCAGGCTCCATGCCGTCGAGCGGCTCGATGCCCTGATGGAGCCGGGCGGGATCTCGGAGTGTGGCAATGCCCAGAACTGCGTGAAGGCCTGTCCGAAGGAGATCCCCCTCACGACGAGCATCGGCCACATGGGCCGTGCGGTCACCCGGCATGCTCTCGGGAAGCTGCTGGGAACCTGACCGGCGGCTCCCGCCGGCCCGGCCGCACGGAACCGTGCGAGGCGCCGGATGACAACCGAGAAGGAGAGATGAAGATGCCAGGCCGTACCGAGAGGGATTCCCTGGGCGAATTGCAAGTACCGTCCGCCGCCTACTACGGCATCCAGACCGTGCGCGCGGCCGAGAACTATCCGATCAGCGGGTGGAAGCCGTACCCGCGCCTGATCGACGCCTACATGTACCAGAAGAAGGCCTCGGCGCTGGCCAACAAGGAGGGTGGCGCGCTCGACGCGAAGATCGCCGGTGCCATCATGCAAGCCTGCGACGAGATCCTCGGCGGAAAGCTACGAGACCAGTTCATCGTGGACGTTTTCCAGGCCGGCGCCGGCGTTTCCCAGCACATGAACACCAACGAAGTCCTCGCCAACCGCGCGAACGAGATCCTGGGGAGCGGCAAGGGGACCTACTCGCCGGTGCATCCGAACGATCACGTCAACTTCGGCCAGTCGACCAACGATACCTACCCGACGGCCATGAGGGTGGCCGCGCTGCTGTGCGAGCGGGACTTCGACCCGGTGCTCGAGGCGCTGGAGTCCTCCCTGGACGAGCGGGCCCGGCGGTTCGACCGCATCATCAAGTCGGGGCGCACGCACATGCAGGACGCCACGCCGGTCCGTCTCGGGCAGGAGTTCGCCGGGTACGCCCGGGCCGTGGGACGAGGGCGCCGGGTGCTGAGGGAGGCCTGCCGGCATGCCGAGGAGCTCGGCCTGGGCGGCACGGCCACCGGAACGGGGCTGAACACGGCCCGCGGCTACCGGGAGCGGGCGATAGCCCATATGCGGGAGTTCACCGGCCTGGATCTTCGGCCCAGCCCGGACATGCGCGAGGCGATGCAGTCGAACCTGCCGATGGCGGCCGTCGCCTCGGCGCAGAGGATGATCGCCCTGGAGTTGATCCGGATCACCAACGATCTCAGGTTGCTCTCATCGGGACCGATCACCGGCCTGGCCGAGATCACCCTCCCGCCGGTGCAGCCCGGATCCTCGATCATGCCCGGCAAGGTCAACCCGGCCATCCTGGAGATGGTCGCCATGGTCGCGTTCCAGGTGGTCGGCAACTCCACGGCCGTCGATCACGCCGTGCAGTCAGGACAGCTGGAGCTCAACGTCATGATGCCCGCGATGGCGTTCAACACGCTGATGTCGTTTCACATCCTGCAGTCCTCCCTGACCGTGCTCAGGACGCGGTGCATCGATGGACTGGAGGCCAACGAGGAGGCCTGCCGGCGTTACGCCGAGATGTCCCCGAGCCTCGCGACGGCGTTGAACCCTTACATCGGCTACGCGCAGGGCGCCGAGGTCGTCAAGCAGGCCTTGCGCGAGGGCAAGACGATCCCCAGCGTCGTGCTGGAGAAAGGCTTGATGTCGAAGGAGGAGCTCGACCGCATCCTGGATCCCATAAAGATGACCGAGCCGGGTATCATCGGCAAGAAGAAGTGAGAGGCACCGCGGCCCCTCCGGCCGGGAGCGTTTCCCGGGAGAGGGCCCGCGCACTCGAGCTATGGGGCTGGTGCCTCTACGATTTCGCCAACTCCGCCTACCCGACGCTCATCACCACCGTCGCCTACGCGGTTTACTTCACGCAGGTCGTGGCCGCCGGCAAGTCCGGCCCCTTGCTGTGGGGCGTCGCCATCAGCGCCTCGATGCTCGTTGTCGGCGTCGTCTCCCCGCTGGTCGGAGCCATCGCGGATTTTTCGGCCTCGAAGAAGAAGTGGCTCTTGCTCTACACGCTGGTCTGCGTGACCTGCACGGCGCTGCTGTTCTTCGTGGGTCCGGGCGATGTCGTGGCCGGGGTGTCGCTGTTCGTCGTCTCCAACATCGGGTTCGCCGGCGCGGTGGCGGTGTACAACGGCTTTCTGCCCGAGATCACCGATGAGCACAACGTGGGCCGTGTGTCCGGGTACGGCTACGGGCTCGGCTACGCGGGCGGCACCCTGGCGCTGGCGGCCTGCCTGCCGCTGCTGAGAGGAGGCTTCGGGGCGGACAACGCGGGGGCGTTTCGGGCCGCCTTCCCCCTGACGGCGCTGTTCTTCGCGGTGTTCTCGGTGCCGACGTTCCTCTGGCTGCGCGAGCGGGCCACAGCCCGCCCCAGGCCCGCGAACGTCTCGCTGGCGCGCATCGGCTACCGGCGCCTCGCGGCCACCTGGCGCCGTGTCGGCTCGGCCCGCGAGCTGGTCAAGTTTCTGGCCGCCTACGTGGTGTTCAACGATGGTGTGCAGACAGTGATCTACTTCTCGAACATCTACGCCGTGTCGGTGCTGGGGTTCTCGATGCTCGAGGCGGTCATGCTGTTCATGGCGGTCCAGATCACGGCGCTGGGCGGCTCGATCGCGTTCGGCCACGTCGCCGACAGGATCGGACCGAAACCCACCCTCGTGTTCACGCTTGTCCTGTGGAGCGCGGTCGTGCTGGCCGTGTTCGAGGCCACGAGCAAGGGCCGATTCTGGATCATCGCGCTGGTCGCGGGCGTGGGGCTCGGCTCGACGCAGGCCTCCAGCCGGGGCCTGATGCGCCTGTTCGTTCCCGCCGGGAGGGAGGCGGAGTACTTCGGGTTCTTCGCGATCTGCCAGAAGTTCTCCGCGCTCCTCGGCCCTGTCGTCTACGGGCTCGTGACGCGGCTGGCGGATGATCAGCGCCTGGGCGTCCTCTCGGTGCTGGCCTTCTTCGCGGTGGGGCTCGGGCTACTCGCGCGGGTGGATGTCGCCGGCGGAACGCGGGCGGCGAAGGCGATGTGTTACTGAAGTATCGACCGGCGCGAGGAGGCCGCCGCCGGTGTTATTGAGCCAGGACGATCACCCTCGCAGCTTCGCGTGGTCCGTGATCGTCATCACCGTCGACAGCGCGGTCGCCACGTGTGTTCTCGCCGGCCCGTCGATCGCATGGACATCTCCCGCGCAGGTGCTGAGCGTCCTTCCCGAGCGGGTGACGCGACCCCGTGCGATCAGCTTCTCTCCGCGGGCCGGTTCGAGGAAGTTCACCTTGATCTCGACGGCCAGCACGGCCGTGTCCGCCGGCATCAGCGACAAGGCGGCGTAGCCGCAGGCGCTGTCGACGATCGTGGTGACCACCCCGGCGTGGAGGAATCCATGCTGCTGGGTGAGATCCGGGCGGAACGGCAGCTCGATCTCGACCTCCCCGGGCTCGACGCCGGTCAGGACCGCGCCGATCAACCCCATGATCGCCTGGCGCCGGAAGCTCTCGCGGACACGCCGCGCGAAATCCGGGTCGGGTTCCTTGAATTCCGTCATGATGACTCTCGCTCCCATCGAGGATCACCTTGGGAGCGTGCATCATACGGCCGGGCGTCGATGGATATCAAACGCCCCCCGGGTGGCGGCCTCCGACCTTGACACGTGGCGCGCGCGGTCGATACCCTCCGTGTCCTTAGTGCATTCCGGCCATCACACTCCGTCCCTCAGGTCTCATCGTGCCGATCGGTTCCCTGCAGAAGCGCCAGAATATGTTCCTCGCCATCGAGGAGTTCTCCCGGCGCCGCTACATTCTCGTCTTCGTTCTGATCGCGGTGGTGATGGCCGGATCGGCCCTGCTGGGCAGCAGGATCCATCTCGACACCGACATCCTCGCGCTCGTCCCGCAGGGCGACCGCGCCGTGGATGCCTTCAAGGAGTCACTGCGGTCGTTCGGGGCCGCGGACTATATCGCCGTCATGATCGAGGCTCCGGAAGAACGGCGTGCCATGGATTTCTCGGAGTTCGCGGACCGGTTCGTCGAGCGGGTCTCCGAGATCGACGGTGTCGAGTCGGTCGAGGATCGGCTGAATCCCGGCTCCGAGATGTTGAGTCTCTTCAGGAAGTACGCGCTCTTGTTTCTGCCGCCCGACGAGCTTCCCAAGCTGCGCGAGAAGCTTTCCGACGAGGCCATCCGGGAGCAGGTGCGAAGAGACCGCCGCATCCTGCTGAACCCGGCTTCCCCGCTGACCAAGGAGCTCGTCCGCAACGATCCGCTCGGGCTCGGCCCGCTCGTCTGGAAGCATCTCGTCAAGGCGCAGGCGGCCTTGCAGTTCAAGACCGGCGAGGAGGGCTACTACCTGTCGAAGGATGGGTCGGCCCTGCTGGTTCTGATCAAGCCCACGTTGCCCGCCCAGGACCTGGGGTTCGCCGAGCGGCTTGTGGGCGACCTTCACGAGGCGGAGGCCCGAACGCGCGAGGAGCTGGCCGGGGACCTCGGAGGCCTTCAGGACGTGTCGGTATCCTACGCCGGCACCTACATCGTCGGTCTGGACGATTCCAACCTGATCAAGTCGGACATGAAGCTGACGGCGCTGGTCTCGTTCGTCGGCATCCTGGCCCTTTACTACATCGGGTATCGCCGGTTCGGGGCGCTGGTCTACAGCAGCGCCCCGCTGATCGTCGGGCAGGCGATGACGTTCGCCGTGGCTTACCTGGTGTTCGGAACGCTCAACTCCGCCTCCTCCGGCTTCGTGGCGATGGTGATGGGGCTCGGGACCGACTTCACCATCGTGATGTACGCCCGGTACGTCGAGGAGCGGCTGCGCGGCGAGTCGCTGGCCGAGGCGAGCCGGAAGATGATGGGCGAGGGCGGTCTGGGCATGTTCACCGGGGCGATCACATCGGCCGGCACCTTCTATGCCATGTGCGTCACGCGGTTTCGTGGGTTATGGGAAATGGGATTCCTCATCGGGACCGGGATCCTGCTCAGCATGGTGGCGATCGTGTTCATGCTGCCCGCGATGATCCAGTGGAACGAGGGGAGCCGCCGTCGCAAGGAATTGATGAAGAGGCTGCACGTTCAGTCGTTCGGATTCGAGCACCTGATCCCCCTGGCCGTGCGGCGCCCGGCCGTGACGCTCGCCGCCCTGGCGATCGTCACGGCGTTCGCCGGCTTTGCGGCGTGGAACATCGGCTTCTCCGACGACATCGCTGATCTGCGATCGCCCGAGAACAAGGGCAACAA
>JBHHZN010000076.1:0-8882 GCA_046758155.1 Acidobacteriota bacterium
GTCGCCGTCGGCACCGGCGTTTTCATCGGCCTGACTCCTTTTTACGGCCTGCACACGATCCTGGCGATCGCGGCCGGCTGGGCACTCCGGCTCAACATCACGGCGGTCATCCTGGCCACGCAGATCGCGAACCCCTTTTCCGCCCCGATTCTCATCGTCGCGAGCGCGTGGCTGGGAAGCTGGATGGTCGTGCCGGCGACCAACGCCGCCTGGTACGACCCGACGCACAGCCTGTTCTATCTCGCCTGGCTGCAGGGCGGCCTCGTGCTCGGCCTGGTTCTGGGGACCGTGTGCGGAGCGATGACTTTCCTGGTTGCCTCACGTCTGAACCGGGGACACTCCGGTTGACCCCCCGGCCGCGCCGCGGCCCACGACGATCGCCTACGATCCGAACCCTTCCAGGTGGGACGCGACGCTTCGCGCCAACGCCCCCGCATCGTATCCTCCCTCCAGCGTCGACAGGATCCGGCCGTGGCACACCTGGGCGGCCCATGATCCCACCAGCGCGCTCAGGCGCGCGTAGCCATCCTCCGTCAGGTTCATCCCGCCGAGAGGATCCGCGCGATGGGCATCGAAGCCGGCCGAGATGAGGATGAAATCGGGATCGAATTCCAGCACTTTCGGCCCGAGTTTTTCCTCGAAGACCCTCCGGTAGTCGTCATCACCTCGGCCCGCCTCCATCGGGACGTTCAGCGTGTAGCCGATGCCCCTGCCCACGCCGGTTTCGGCGGTTCCCCCCGTCCCCGGGTAAAAGGGGTACTGATGGATGCTGAAGAAGAAGACGCTCGGGTCGTCGTAGAAGGCATCCTGGGTCCCGTTGCCGTGATGGACGTCCCAGTCGACGATCAGGATCCGTTCAAGCCCATGGCGGTTCTGAAGGTATCGCGCGGTGATCGCCACGTTGTTGAAGAGGCAAAAACCCATCGCCACATCCCGCAAGGCATGGTGGCCGGGCGGCCGGACGGCGCAGAACGCCCGGGAGGACTCTCCGGCCATGATGGCGTCGGCCGCCGCCAGCGCTCCGCCGCAAGCGAGCAGGGCGACATCGAAGGACCGACGCGAGAGGTTCGTATCCATCGAATCGATCATCGAGCGGCCGCTCTCGCAGTACCGTTTGACCCGATCGACGTATTCCGGCGCGTGGATCCGCTCGATCCATTCCCGCTCGGCGGGTCTCGGCGCGATGAGGGGCATGTCCTGCATGAGCCCCGTTTCCCGCAGGTGGTCGGTGATGGCGCGGACCCTCACGGGGCGCTCGGGATGATCGGGACCGGTCAGGTGTTCCAGATAATCGGGATGGATGACCAGGCCGCTCGGAGCCATGCCGACCTCACGCTCAGCGTCCCTTCTCGGCGAAGAAGCCGGAGAACGTGTCGCTGACGGTCACGTCCTCCGGAAGATCGATCTTGAACCGGTCCGCGGCGATCATCGGGTTGACCTGGATGTCGTCGAAAGTGTACACGGTACGATCGCCATCGACCTCGCGGTACTCCAGCCGCCGAACCTGATTCAGCTTCTGATCCAGCCAGAGACGCACCTCGAGCAGGTGCTTCGCCAGGCTCTTCTTCTTCGGCTTCATGACGACCGTGCGGGTCCCGGGCAGATCATCCGCCGGCGACAGCGACAGGTCATAGTACTTGCGCAGATCCGAGAACACCTGCCCCAACCCGAAGTATTTGACGAGCCGGCGGGTGAGGCGTGTCCGGATCTCCTCCGCCTGCTTCTGCCGCGGATAGTATGCGACCAGCATCTTGCCGTTCATCAAGAGCATGCGCGGTTCGGGAGAGAGATACTCCCAGAGGAATTTATCGGGCTTGGTATGATAAAATCGGCCTTCCTGCACGACCGCGTTCCTCAGCAACCCGACCTCCTTGCGCTCGACGAAGTGCGCCGAGAGGGACGTAACGTCCTTCTGCGCCGCGTCGAACTCCTCCAGCACGGCAGTCAGGTTCGCCGGAAGGCCGTCGTACGCGGTGCCCCCCCGCGTGGCCTGAGCGGCCAGGCCCAGGCTCAACGCCACGGCCAGGCCCAGTCGTATCGTCAGCTTCGCATCGCGTTTCACGACGGGTTCATCCTTGATCCATGGTAGAGATTCGCGGACGGCCTCATACGGGCCGATGCCGGTCCGCTCATCTTAGCGCGGGGAATCAAAAAGAGCCCGGCACCCGCCCGCCCGGCCCCTGGCTCGGAGGACGTTCATTATCAATAGCCCTGGTTGTACTTGGCGTAAAGCGGGTTCACCTCGATACGGTTCGACTTCATCAGCATGTCGAAGTAATCCGTCAGGGCCTGTTTGAACTTCTGCCTCTTGATCAACCTGATGACCTTGCCCCGCGCCTCATCGAGATCCGGATCTTCGGCCTGCGTATGGGACTCGAGCTTGACGATATGCACCCCGGCCGGCGTCGGGATCGGGCCGCTGACCTGCCCAACGTCCAGCGACAGGACAGCCTCCTCGATCTCCCGGACCAGATCACCTCGATGAACCGGCCCGATCAATCCATCCTTGAACCGTGACGGAGCCTCGGAGTATTTCACAACGAGCTCATTGAACGGCGTGCCGGCCTCCAGCTCCTCCATCACCTTCGCGCCGAGGCTATCCAGTTCTTCGGGAGGATGCTCCTTCTTGGTGAACACGATCTCACGAATGGAAAACGTCTCCGGGGTCTGGAACTGACCGCGATGGCTCGCGAAGTAATCCTCGACTTCCTCGTCCGTCACGACGATCTTGTCACGGACCTCGAGATTGATCATGACATCGGGAACGTTGAACCTCAGCAATGTATCCTTCAGTTCATCCTTCGAGATCCCTTCCTTTTCGAGTAACGCTTCCAGCTCCGCGTTCGTCTTGATCCCCTGTTGCTGCTTGAGCTGCTCGGTCGCCTGCTTCACGACCTTGTCCAGCTCGAGACCCAGGATCTCGGCGCGCTGCATCAGGATCTCCTCGCGGATCATGTCGCTCAGCAGCGTGGCACGCATCCGCTCGAGCTGGCGATCGAGATCGGCTCCCACGGCCCTCGCGGAGATCTGCGATACCATGGCCCGCTCGCGCTCGAGAAGCTGAGATCGCGTGATGATCTTGCCGTTGACCCACGCGGCGATCTCCTCGACGATGACCGCGTGCGCGCTCGTCACGCCGATCGCTGCCGCCACGATGGCCAGAATCACACCGCCAGCGCGTCGCGTTCCCCTCACGATTCACCCTTTTTCATGTACGAAAAACCCAGCCGGTCCTCATAGATCGTCACCCTGGTACCTCCACGCAGCGCGCGCAGGGATTCCTCGTACCGGCGCTGGCTCTCGCTGCGCAGAAGGGCCAATTCTATCTCATCGCGGACTTCCTCCAGGGTCTGCGAACTCTCGGCCTGACGCCGTTCCAGGCGCACGATGAAGAATCCCTGGGCGTCCTCCACCACGGGGCTGATCTCGCCCGGTTTCAGCTTGGCGATCGCCCGCTGGATCGAATCAGGCAGCGAGGCTTCCTCGTACACCTCCGGTTTCCCTCCGTCGGGCGACAGGCTCCTGGTCGCGGCGATCTGCTCGAACGCGTCCTCGTGACGGGCGAGGTCGGCGCGAACGCTCCTGGCCTCGTGAGCCGAGTCCAGAAGGATCTTCCTGAAGACCACGCGGGCCGGACGCCGGAAGCGCGACAAGTTCCGATTGAAGTACTCCACGATCTCCTGCTCGGAGACCGATACGCCCTTCAGGATAACCTCCTTGTACTTGCGCTCGAGAAGAACCCTCCGGGCACGATCGATGTCGCCCTTGTTGCCCGGGAGGAACGCTTGGATCTCATCATCCGAGACGGAGATCCCCGCCGCCTGCGCTGCGGCCACCAGCATCTCCTCCTCCAGAAACTGGTCCAGGAGCCTGGATTTCACCGCCGCCGACGCCGCTGCGACCTCCTGGGGGTC
The DNA here is from genome assembly GCA_046758155.1 of Acidobacteriota bacterium. GTDB lineage: Bacteria > Acidobacteriota > Polarisedimenticolia > JACPZX01 > DASXTC01 > JBHHZN01. The sequence goes on from JBHHZN010000076.1 coordinate 3,915, forward strand.
ACCCAGGCCGGCCACCAGGTAGGCATCGAACGCGGCGCTGGGGACCTGTCGGTCACCAACCTGGGCGATGATTCTCGACGATGGCCCATCGGTTGCGGGACCCTCGGATCCGCAGGCGATCAGGGAGACCAAGATCAATGAAATGAACAACATATCGTTTCGTCGGTAGCCGGGCAAGCGCGGGCCCTCCGTGCACGCAGGGACTATTCATCCGTCACCGTAGCAGCAGGCGGCGGCGGGCCGCAAGCGACCCATGGTTCCACGGGCCGGTCCTCCGCCCGCGGCCGCGTGCGGCGCGGTCAGGCCAGCGACGTGAGCACCTCGCGGGCCAGGGCGAGCCTCTCGGTCTCGCGGCGTTCGCCGCGGATGCGCAGAACGGCAGGCGGGGAGAAGGTCGCATCCGATCGGCGGGATACGAAACGCAAGATCCTTTCCGGCTCGACCGGCGAGGTCTCGGAGAACTTGGCGATCAGCTGCCCGGACCGGTAGTCGAACTGCTGCACCTGGAGCTTCTCGGCCAGCAGGCGCAATTCCGCCACCGCCAGGAGGTTGAGCCCCTGGCGCGGGAGGCGCCCGAAGCGGTCCTCCATCTCGTCGCGGATGCGGTCGAGTTCCTCCCGTGTCGTCGCCGAGGCGATCCTCTTGTAGAACATGAGGCGATGATGCTCGCCGGCCATGAACTCCTCCGGGATCATCAGATCGACGGACAGGTTCAAGGATGTCTTGACTTCAGGCACCGGGGCGCCTCCTCGTTTCAGCTCCTCGACCGCATGTTCCAGCATCCGGCAGTACAGCTCGAAGCCCAGGGCCGCGATGTGACCATGCTGGGCCGGCCCGAGCAGGCTCCCTGCTCCGCGGATCTCCAGGTCCGTCGCCGCGATGCGGAAACCCGAACCCAGCTCCGAGAATTCCTGCAGGGCTTTGAGGCGCTTGCGCGCCAGCTCCGTCATGGTTCGCTCGGGCGGGACCAGCAGATAGGCGTACGCCTGACGATCCGATCGGCCGATCCGGCCTCGCAGCTGGTACAGCTGCGCCAGGCCGAACCGGTCGGCCCGGTTGACGATCAACGTGTTGACGCGCGGAATATCCAGGCCGTTTTCGATGATGGTGGTCGAGACCAGCACGCGATAATCACCCCTGAGAAACCGCATCATCGCATCCTCGAGATCCCGCTCCGGCATCTGCCCATGGGCCACCTTTATGGTGGCCTCCGGAACCAGCTTCCCTATAAGCGATGCCATGGCGTGAACACTGTCCACGCGATTGTGCACGAAGTACACCTGTCCGTCGCGCTCCAGCTCGTGGCGGATCGCGGACATGATGATCGGCTCTTTGAAGGGAACCAGGTGCGTCTGGATCGCCAGGCGGTTTTCCGGGGGGGTCTCGATGATGGAGAGATCCCGCACTCCCATGAGCGACATCTGCAAGGTCCGCGGGATGGGGGTGGCCGTCAGCGTCAACACGTCGACGTTTTTGCGGAGGTTCTTTATCCGTTCCTTGTGAGCGACACCGAAGCGTTGCTCTTCGTCGACGATCAGCAGCCCGAGGTCCTTGAACCGGACGTCCTTGGAGAGCAAACGGTGCGTGCCGATGAGGATATCGACAGCGCCTGCGGCCATCGCGGCAATGACCGACTTCTGCTCCCGGGGCGTTCGGAATCGGGAGAGGCTTTCGATGCGCACAGGGAAAGCCGAGAACCGCTCGCGGAAGGTCTGCAGGTGCTGGAATACCAGGACGGTCGTGGGCGCGAGAACCGCGACCTGTTTTCCGTCCATCACCATCTTGAAGGCGGCGCGCATCGCCACTTCGGTCTTTCCGAAGCCGACATCTCCACACAGCAGGCGGTCCATCGGCACGGGGGACTCCAGGTCACTCTTGATCTCGGCGATGGCGATCTGCTGGTCCGAGGTCAGCTCGTAAGGAAAGGAGTCCTCGAAATCACTCTGCCAGGGGGTGTCTTCCGAGGCCGCGTACCCCCGCACCGTCTTGCGCGCCGCGTACAGGTTGAGCAGCTCCGCGGCCATGTCCCGCATGGCCTTGCGGACGCGCTGCTTGGTCTTGGTCCACCCCGTGCCGCCCAGCTTTTCCAGGGTCATCGGCCGCCCGCCCGCGCCGCTGTATTTCTGCACGAGGTCCAGCCTCGTCACCGGGATGAACAACTTGTCCTTGCCCTGATAGGAGAGAACCATCACGTCGATCTCCCGGCCGTCGCCCTCCAGACGCGTGAGCCCTTCGTAGCGCCCCACGCCGTGATCCACGTGGACTACCAGATCGCCGGGATCCAGATCCCTGAAATCGGAGGTGAAGGCCGGCAGCACGCTCCGCTTGCGCCGGCGCGGTTCGATTCCGAAAATCTCCCGCTCGACGATGACGGTCAGATCGACTTCGGGCAGGATGAAACCGACGCTGATCTCCGCGGATGCCAGGTAAAGCCCCTCCCCGGCACCGACCCTCCACGGCGCGGCCTCGAGTCCATGGTCACGCAGCAGAGCGCCCATCCGGTTCGCCCGGCCCTCGCTGTTCATCACGATCCAGACCGTGCGTCCCGCCCGGCGCTCCGAGCCGATCATCGACATCAGGTCGGGCAGCCTGCCACGATAGGAAGACATTCCGGAGCTGCGGTATCGGCGCTGGCGGCGCCCGTCCTCGGCCTCGATGTCCAGGTGGCGAAACAGGACGGGAGCCTCGCCGAGAGCCTGCTCGATGGCGTCCGCCGGAACCATCAGATCCTCGGGGGGAGGCAATCCTTGCATCGATTCGCCCGCGCGCAGGAGGCCGGCCCGTTCCTGCCGGATCTGCTCGAGCGTCATCTCCAGCTCGTCGCACACGATGACAGGCTCGCTCCGGCCGGCCGCACGCAGGACATCGAGAACGCCTCTCGCTTCCGGGTAAAGCAGGCGGGAGCAGGCCATGATACCGGGGAATTCCCCGCGCGTTTGCAGCATCTCCTCGAGACGCCGGCCATCCGGATTATCACGCAGGCACGCGCGCAGGCGCTCGATCTCATCCGCCTCGATGACGGTCTCGCGCGCCGGAGACATCGTGAACTGTTCGATGCGTCTGATGGAACGCTGATCGGATGGGCGGAACTCGCGCAGCGACACAACTCTCGTCCCCTCCAGCTCGATACGTACAGGGTCATCCCGGATCGGCGTGAAGACATCGAGGATGCCGCCGCGCCGCGAGTACTCGCCGGGCTCCGAAACCAGATCCACGCGGCGGTAGCCGGCCGCCTCGAACCACCCCGCTCGATCCGCCTGCTCGAAGCAACCGCCTTCCCGCACATCCAGGAAGAACGGCTCCATGCGTTTCGCCGGCGGCAAGGGCAGCAGCAAGGCCCTGCCGGGGAGAACCGTGACGGGGGTCTCGAGATCCGAGGCACGCCAGAGCGCCCGCACGCGCCGGCTGACCGTGCCCAGGTGAGCCGTCAATCCGTCGTAAGGATCGGCGTCCAGGGCCGGAACAACCGAGATCACCGCCGGGTCGACGGCACCGGTCAGCCCGGCCAGCCCTCGCATGTCCCGGGCCAGAACGGACGCGGAGGCGTCGGAGGTCGTGACGACGATGATCGGGCGGCCCCGACGGGCGGCCAGAGACAGCAGCGCCAGCGCTCGCGCGCCGGGAGGAAGCCCGACGAGCGTGATCGGTTCGATGGAGGCCTCGGCGGACGCAGGGATCCCCAGCTCCTCGATATCGAGGAGGGGGTCGAACGCCTCGGTCCTTTTTCGCGCCATCGCCACTCAGCCGCGTCGCTGGATATCGCGGGCGAGACGTGTCGTCGAGAACCCCTTGGCGATCGGCACTCGGATGACCCGCCCGCCGTTTCGCTCGACGAACTCACTCCCCACGATCGTGCCCGCTTTCCAGTCGCTGCCCTTGACCAGGATGTCGGGTTTGACCAGCTCGATGATCCGCAACGGAGAATCCTCCGTGAACGTCACGACGTAATCGACCGCCTCGAGCGAGGCCAGCATCAGCGCGCGATCGTTGAGCCTCAAGAGAGGACGCCGGGGCCCTTTGAGCCGGCGGACCGACGCGTCGGTGTTGACGCCGACGACCAGCCGATCGCCCAGGAGGCGCGCCCGGCGCAAGAGCCGAACATGTCCCGGGTGAAGCAGGTCGAAGACACCGTTGGTGAATACGAGGCAAAGCCCCTCACGCCGGATCCTCCCCATGACCCGGGCCACCTGCCGGCGCGCCAGCAGCTTGTCGCGTGGGTCCCGGGGCCCGTCCCGGACGGCCTCAGGCATCGTAAAACCCCTTGCGATGCCAGCGCCGCACCCGTAGCACATCGCGCAGCATCCGGCAAGGATCGACGAGCATCCCGACCTTCGAGCCGACCGCATCGCGCCAGATGACCGGGACCTCCCTCACCGGCACACCCCAGCGCGCCGCGACGAACAGCAGTTCCACGTCATAGCCGAAGCCGTCCACCCGGGCCTTGGAAAAAATCGGGAGGACATCGCGGCGGGTCATGACCTTGAAGCCACACTGCGTGTCGCCGAACGGCAGGCCGGTGAGCAGTCGCACCAGGCGATTGAAAGCCTTCCCCATCATCTCGCGCACGGGGTTCTGGTGGATCTCCACCCGGGAATCCTTCAGCGCCCGTGAGCCGATCACGATGCCGTGACCCAGCGAGCGCAGGTCGGACAGCAGCCGGTCGGCTTCCTGGATCGGCGTCGACAGGTCGGCATCGGTCACCAGGAGGTTCGCGCCCCGTGCCTGCAGGACGCCGTGGCGGATGCTGAACCCCTTGCCGCGGTTGACGCCGTTGGCGAGGACCCGCGCGCCCTCGACGCCGGCCAGTCTCTCGCGGGCCAGCTCGGCGGTCCGGTCGGTGGACCCGTCGTCGACCACGAGGATCTCCACCGCCTGGCGCGCACGGCCGGCGTAGTCGACGATGGCGTTAAGCGAGGGGCCGAGGCGATCCTCCTCGTTGTAGGCAGGGATGATGATCGAGAGATCCCA
>JBHHZN010000077.1:0-8877 GCA_046758155.1 Acidobacteriota bacterium
GAGGCCGGTCTGGTCGGCCTCGTACCAGCGCAGCGTGGCGATCTGAAGCGCGGTGCGTGTGCGCGAGACTGCCAGGCTGAATGTCGTACTGTCGATTCCGTCCAGCGTGTCGGCGTCCAGACCGCTGCCGGGGCCATCGGCGATCTTGATCGGCGCGATGGAAGCATCGGCGAGGCGGTTCGGATCCAGGCTTCCGGCGATGAGATCAGTCGCGTCGATCGTCTTGACGTGATGCGCCGCGGGCAGGCCGGCGTGCGCCCCGATGCGCGCATCGATGTCGGCCTGCACCTCGGCGAGGGTCTTGGTGTCCAGTCGGTCGGCGGCGAGAGCGAACGGGACGCTGGCGAGGCGCTGGCGCGGCTGAAGGACGTTGCCATCCACCGTCACCTCGAGCCACCGGCCGGGCGCCGTCAGCAGGACGGACGTCAGCGGTGTGCCGTGGCCTCCCAGGATGATGTCCACGTTGCCGCCCTGCACGGTGACGGGGAATGGTCCCTCGTTCCACAGGAGCGCACCGCTGGCCTGCTGGTCGAAGATGGCGAAGGCCAGGGTGTGGACCCCTGCCAGCGGGACGCCGGCCGCGTCGGCGAGGTGGGCCTGATAACGCACCAGTTGTGGCGGGTTCGCCAGGACCCGTCCGTGCCAGAGGGCCACGGCCAGCAGGGCGACGACGCAAGCCGTCGAAAAGATCTGCACGCGCTTTCCCATGTCGAGTTCTCCTTCTCAGCGGGACGCCGCGCGGAGGCTTGGCTCCGACGGAGACTCACGGCTGCGGATGGATCTGTCCGGGGGAGGGGTCGAAAAGGCATCCTACCACGGTAGGGCGCGCGAGCGGATCAAAATTCACGCGGTGGCCCGCCTGGCAGCGTCGCGGTCCCGATGACTACGGAACGGTTGTGGCGGCAGGTTGTGCTTGATCTTCGGACCTCATCCGCTCGACGAGGGCGATGAAACGCGGATGGTTCCGCAGCGACGCGAACAAAGGATCGCCCAGGAGATAGTCTGCGTGACGATCCCCCAGCGCCACGTCCTTTTCCAGCGCATCGAGCGCCCCGGATGGATCGTGCGCGAGCATCCTGTAAGACGCCATGTTGTACTGGCTGTCGGGAACCCCTGGCGCGAGGGCGAGCGCTTTCTCGCAGGGTGCCTCGGCATCACCGCGGGCACGCAGAGTGAGGTGAGCGTCGCAAAGGTTCGCGTAGGCGTCAGCGAGCGTCTTGGTATCGCCGGCCTCCCCCCGAGACTCCTCCACGCGGATCGCCTGTCGGAATTGAGGGATGGCCTCCTGGACCCTTCCTGAGTCCAGCATCAGGAAACCCAGGGCGTTGCGGGCGGCGCTCAGCTCGGGATCGATCTCCAGGGCCCGCCGGTACTGAACCTCCGCATCCTCTGATCGCTCGAGCTGTTCCAGCAGGAGCGCGAGGTTGAAGTGGATGGTGGCGTTGTCCGGCTCCAGGTCCAGGGCCCGCCCGTACTCCTCTCGGGCGCGATCGAGTTTTTCCTGGTCCTTCAGCACGTTGGCCAGGTTGTTGTGCGGCGAGGCGTGGTCCGGCATCAGGTGGGCGGCGATCTCGTAGTCGATCCGAGCATGGGTCAGATCTCCGATCGCCTTCAGGCACATGCCCCGGAACAGGATCGACCAGGCATCCTGAGGATCGAGACGTGCGGCGGCCGTGTACTGCTCGATGGCCGCCGGACAATCGCCATCGAGCCTGGCGACTTGTCCCAGGTAGTAATGATCGAGGGCGATCTGCGGCGCCAGCTCCCCGGCTCGTTTCTCCTCACGTTCCGCCTCCTCCAGATCCCCCCGCTTGCGCAGGAGCCGGCTTCTGAGCAGGTGAACGCTGGACAGATCCGGGTGCAGCCTGTCGGCCACGCGCAGGTCCTCGATAGCCTGTCCGCCGCGACCGGGCACCGAGGCCAGAGACACGGCCCGGCCCATCCTAGCCGCGAAGCTCGTGGGATCCAGTTCCAGGGCCCGCGTGAACGCCTTCACTGCCCGTGCGTGATCGTCCGACGCCTCCAACTCCTTGCCGGCCTCGATGGCCTGAAGGTGCTCCTGCCGCCTGAGGAGACGGCTCGCCTCCACTTGTGACCGGAAAAGAACGCCCGCACCGATTGTGACGATCAAGAGAATGAGAGTGAGCACGGCTGTCGTGGGCCTGCGCCGGGCCCAGCGCATCAGGCGTCCGGTGGGGCCGATGCGACGCGCCCGGATGGGCTCGTAGCGCCGGAAGCGACCGAGATCCTCGGCGAGAGCGAGGGCCGTCGGATAACGATGCGCCGGGATCTTCTCCATGCACTTGAGCAGGATCGTCGCCAGGTCGGGATGGATTCTCTTCCTGTCACCGGCGTCGAGTTCGGGAGTGGAGGAGAGAATGCACTCCAGGTATCCGGCCGTGCTCCGGGCGGAGTACGGAAGTTTGTCAAGCAGCGTCTGGTAGAGGGTGACCCCCATGGCGTAGATATCCGACCGTGGGTCGATCTGCTTGGCGTCTCCCCGGATCTGCTCGGGGGCCATGTAGGCGACCGTTCCCATGAGGATGTCCTTTTGCGTGAGGGCCGCCAGATGATGGGCTCTCGCCAGACCGAAGTCGGTGATGCGCAACCGCCCGCTTTCCATGTCCAGGATGAGGTTGGAGGGTTTGAGGTCGCGATGGACGATCCCCTTCCGGTGTGCGTGATGGAGCCCGGCCAGCACCTGCTCGAACCACACGAGGACCACGCGGACCTTCTCGGAGAATTCCTCGGGGATGGCGAGACTCTCCGGAAACGCTCCTCGCCCCCGCCCGTGCAGGAAGGCGATGATCTTCTCGAGCGAGGGGCCGCGCACCAGGGGCATCGTGTAGTAGGAGACCCCGTCCACCGTCCCGAAATCATGGACCGACACCACGTTGGGATGATCGAGGGTCCCCGCGATGCGCGCCTCGCGCAGGAACCGGGCCTCTGATCTCTCGTCATGCTTCCCGAAGAGCGTCTTGAGGGCGACCGTCCGCAAGAGCCGGCTGTCTTCCGCCTCGTAAACCACCCCCATGCCGCCGCGGCCGATCTCACGCACGATGCGGAACCGGCCGAAGGTCTCGGGGAATGCCCGGGACCCCTTCCCTGAGAGGGGGAGCGTTGAAGGCTGGGACGGGGCGAGGGTCGGGGCATCCTCACCACAGGAGGGACAGCGCAGATCCCGCTCCTCGATCTCCTTGCCGCAGCCCGGGCAGGTCATGGTTTTCATTGTACGAAAATCCTTGACATCGTTGAAGCTTTCTTGGGATAATTCAAGCCTCTCCCGCCAGCAGATTAGGAGAACCCGCGGTGGTCTCCAAGACGAGGGTGCGGGCCCGGCTACTGACGGCGCTCTTGTGTGTCGCCTGCCTCGCGGTCATCCCCGCCGAGGCGGCGCGCGTGCGCTCCCTGGGCCTGGGTGATATGTCGGCCCGTGCCGGCCGGATCTTCGTGGGCCGCTGCGCGCAGGTGACCGTGGGAGTCGACGCGGCCACCCACATCCCGGCGACGACCTACACCTTCATCGTCACCCGCCCCATCAAGGGAGTCAATCTCGGTCCTCTGACCTTCCGGATCCCGGGGACTCCACAGCGACCGTTCCTGGCCGGGCTTCCCGTCTTCACGAAAGGGGAAGAGGCGTTGCTGTTCCTGTACCCGGAGAGTGAAGCGGGATTCTCGACGGTGCTCGGGCTGGATCAAGGCCGATTCCGGATCATCCAGAAGCCGGACGGATCCCGGCGCGTGATCAATCACCGGGCGAACGCCGGTTTGCTGAGAGCTGTTCCGGAGCGCGTCCTGAAAGACCATGGTCTCAAACGGCATGGCAGTGGATCCTTGCCGCTTGATGGCTTCATCGCGGCCACGCGTGCGCTGGCGGCAAGGGTGAGGCGATGAAGCGCGTGGGCGACCGGCACGAGAAGGTTCGCTATCGATGGCGCATGGCGTCGCGGCCGGTCCTGACCTGGTTCCTGGTCCTCGCGGCGGCGGTGACATCGGTCCGGGCGGGAGGCGCGCGGTTGATAGAACCGGGCGTGTGCGCCGGAGGCGACGGTGTCCCCGGCGTGCCCGATCCCGGAACGTGCAGTCAGGGCGGCGTAGGCGATCCCTGCTCGGTCAACCGTGACTGCGACGCGCCCGTGGCCTGGCCCACCGCCACGCCGGTGCGTTACCAGGTGGACCGCGGTCCGCTTGGCACGCTCTCGAACGCCCAGGCGACCGCGCTCGTCCGGGAGGCGTTCGATACGCTGGAAGGTGTCGCCACCGCCTCGATCCGCTTCCAGATGACCGGACAGCTGCCGGTGGACGTCACGGAGCTGAACTGGGCCCTCTTCTTCGGTATTCCCGGTGACGGGCGCAGTCCGGTCGTCTTCGACACCGATGGCCGGATCCTGGACCAGCTCCTCGGCCTGACGGCCCGCAACGATATCGAGGGGGACACGCTCCTGGAGCAAAACAGCGGCACCGTCCTGCGGGAGGTGTCGATCCTGATCAACGGGGCCTGCTTTGACGGGATCGCCGACGCGACGTCGCCGTGCGAACTGGCGAGCCTGGATGAGTTGCGGGCCTTGATCCTGCACGAGGCCGGGCACTTCAGCAACCTGGATCACGCCGATCTGAACCGCCGCTTCGCGGGCGACGGCAGCGCGAGCAACAACGCCGTCTTGCCGACGATGTATCCGGTCCAGACGGAGGATGATCGGACACTGACCTCGCTGAACCTCGACGATGAGCTGGCCCTGTCGACCCTTTATCCTCTGGCCCCGTTCCCGAGCGACGGGGGCCGGATCGAGGGGCGGATCCTCGATCCCAACGGGGTCCCGCTCGATGGTGCCAACGTGATCGTCCATGACCTGGAGGGTCCTTTCCTGCTGGCGGCGAGCACCGTGTCGGGAGATGTCGGCGGCCCGGGCGCGTACCTGTTCGCGGGGCTTCCGCCCGGCAACTACACCGTCGAGACCGGCCCGATCGCCTCGGCCTTCTCAACGCGCAGCTCGGTCGGGCAGGCCGCTCAGACCGGGATCGTCCGGCTGCCCGGCCCGGGGGAGTTCCTCGACTCGCTCGAGAGCGCCGATGCCGCCCTCGACGATCCGGGCGCCCGGGCCACCCTGACGTTGCACGCGGGAACGGTCCTGACCGGACAGGACATCATCCTCAACGATCTGACGACCCTGCTCGATGATCAGGCCGGTACGGCGAACAACGATGCCGCCACCGCCACCGTGGTCGATTCCTCAGGCGACGTCGTGGGCGACCGGATCACGCCCGGCGATGTCGACTATTTCCGGATCTCCATGCCCGCGGGATGGACGCTGCGCGTGGACGTGGACGCGGCCAACCCTGGTCTCGGCTCGTCCCTCTCGCCGATCGTCGGGTTCTTCGATGCTACGGCAACACCGATCAGCGATCCCAACGTCGTGATCCCGATTCCGGATCCGGCGAGCGGCGAGACAGGTCTCGCTGATCCGTCGTTCGATTTCATCAACCCCGGCGGCGACGTGATCGTGGCGGTGGCTTCCGCGGGGGACACCGGTTTCACGGGGACCGGTGGCACTTCCACCGGCCCGTACTATCTGCGCCTGACGCCCGTGCCTCCCGCGGTCGCGAGCCGGGTGCGGCTTGCCGGCGGCGGCGGGGTCTCGACGGATGCTCCCGTCGCTCCCACCGTGATCTTGACCGGCTCGGTCGTCGGCTCCTTCGGGGGGGGCGCCAGCAGCCTCGACGGCTCGATCGTGGCCAGCGCCCTGGCCCCGGATCCTCCGGCGGACGCCGACGGGGATGGTGTGGCCGACCTGCTGGATCCTTGTCCGACATCCGGCGACCTCGACATGGACGGCGTCTGCGACGCCCTGGACAACTGCCCGAACGTCGTCAACCCGAGCCAGGCCGACGGCAACGGCAACGGATCGGGAAACGCCTGTGACGTGCCGACTGTGGCGGCCCTGCTTCCCCCGGATGGGAGCACCCAGGTGCCTCTGTCTTCGTCGGTGCAGATTCTCTTCAGCGAGCCGATCAGCTTCACCGACCCGAACGGTCCCGCGCCGATCTCGCTGGAGGGCCCGGGAATGAGCCCGGTTCCGGTGACCTTGACGCTCTCTCTGGACGGCCGGATCGCCACCCTCGACCCGAACGCCGCCCTGGCCGCCGACAGCGCTCATGCGATCCTGATGGCCCCCTCGATCCAGGATCAGGACGCCGGCAATCCCATCTCGTTCGGCGGAGCCACCTTCACGACGGCCTCGGCCCCGCCTCCACCGATCCCGGTCGATCAGATCGGCCCGGCGGGAGACCCGAACTCCGCCGTCGAGGGGACAACCTCGACGGGGACGGCCACGGGCGATCTGCATGGCGCCGCGGTCGCCTCCGACGGAGACGTCAACGGCGATGGATTCTCCGACATCCTGATCGGCGCCCCGATGGCCGACGGCGCGGCGCCGGCCTCCGGAGAGGCCGTGCTGATCCTGGGACAGCCGGGGCTGGTCGCGGGCAGCCCGGCCACGCGAATCCGCTTCGTGGGGGCCTCCACGGGAGACGAGGTGGGGCGTGCCGTGGCCTTCATGGGGGACGTGACCGGAGACGGGATCGGCGATTTCCTGATCGGCGCCCCCGGCGCTGCTCCCGCCGGACTCGCCACGGGGGCTGCTTTCCTCGTCTTCGGGCAGTCCGACATGGCGGCGGTGGCCTCGCCCGTGGATCTGTCCACGATCGACGATCCTTCCTGTGGGCCGTGCGGTGTCGTCCTGGCGGGAGAGGCGCTCAACGACAGGTTGGGATCGGCCGTCTCCTTCGCGGGGGATTTCAACCAGGACGATCGACTTGATCTTCTGGTGGGAGCCCCGGGCCGCGATGTCGTCGGACCCGCCGACCCGAACGATCAGCGCCCGGGCGCCGGTGTCATCTATCTGCTGTTCGGCTCGGACGCCTTGAACACGCCCAGCACCATCAGTCTCACGTTGGTGGGAGACCCCAACGGTGTGCCCGGCGTGGTCTTCCTGGGCGAGAATGGCGGAGACGCCGCCGGCGCTTCTGTCTCGGACTGGAGAGACAGGACGGAGGACGGCGTGGACGATCTTCTGATCGGAAGCCCCGATGCCGACGTGCTGGACCCGAACGGCGTCCCCATCACAGACGCCGGCACCGCCTACTCCATCCTCGGCTCGCAGAACTTCCCCTCCGGCACGATCGATCTGAGGGATATCGCCCTCTCGGTGCCGGGGGTCGTGTTCCTGGGAGAAACCGACGGCGCCAGGGCGGGCTTCTCCGTCTCCGGGCATCACGACGTGACGGGCGACGGGGAGTTCGATCTTCTCATCGGAGGGCCGGGGATGAGCTTTCCCGATCCGCCACCCGGCAGGATGCGCCGCGGCGCCGGGATCCTCATCCCCTCGTCACTCACCACCCCCGGCCGCGATCCGGTCAAGCGCCGCCAGAGCTCCTCGATCTGCCTGGGCAGGCGCACCACGCCAACCGGTCTCAGGGCGCCCGCGATGGTCGGCCTCGCGGGTGGCCCCATGCTGCGCACGCTCGCCGGTGCGCTCAACGTGGTGGACGAGCTGGAAGGGGTCATCTTCTCGGGCGAGGCTACGGACGATGAAGCCGGCAGCGAATTCACCGGCGCCGGCGATGTCAACGGCGACGGGATCGGCGATCTGCTCCTGGGCGCCCCCGGTTTCGATCTCGATCCGACCCCGATGGTGGACACCGGGCGGGCGTACCTGATCCTGGGACAGGCGATCCGCCCCCCCGGTGAGGTCCCGCTGGCCGATGTGGGCGTCGCCTCCGCGGGGCTGGTCTTCGACGGCCAGACGCCCTCCGAGAGGCTCGGCTCGGCCCTGGCGGGGGCCGGGGACGTGGACGGCACGGGATTCACCGAGCTGCTGCTGGGAGCGCCGGGCGCGGCGACCGCTCCACCCAACTCCGGCACCGTCTACATCACGCTGCCGGCGATCGTCAGCGAGCCAGCCGACCTCGTGGTGACGGGGGGCGCGACGGCGGTGCTGGAGTGGGACGCGGTGCCAGGAGCCATCCGTCACCTGGTCTATCGCGGGTCGCTCACGACGCTGGCCGTCGCGTCGCAGGTGCGCACCTCCGACGCGGTGTGCCTGACCCCGGGCTCGACCCCCGATGCGGACGCCGATATGGACGGGCGCCCCGATCTGGTCGACACCTTCGTGCCACCGGCGGGAGACGGATCGTGGTTTCTCGTCACGGGAACCAACAGCCTCGGTGAGGGGCTGCTGGGGATGGACACGGCCGGCGCTCTGCGGCGCAACGATGGTCCGTGCCCATGAGCATGAGAAGGATGGGACAGGCTCTTTTTTTTTCGAAAGGAGGCCGTCCCCGGTGATCTGTAGGAGAGCTCGTCATGGGTAAGCCCGTGAAGATCCTCGGGATCGCTCTCAATGTGGCCTTGCTGGTCGTTGCCTTGTGGCCCAACGGGGTCCTGGCCGATCCGCCGCAGTTCATCCGCTACCAGGCAAAGCTGACCGACGCAGCCGGCGTGCCGCTCACGGGGACCCACAATCTATCGTTCGCGATCTTCGATCAGGTGACAGCGGGCGGCGCCCTCTGGAGCGAGGGGCCGGTGGCGGTGAACCTGGCAAGCGCCGGCGTCGATCGGCTCCTGGGGCAGGTGACGCCCTTGACCTCCGCCGTCCTGACCGCTCCGGCCCGCTGGCTCGAGGTCACGGTGGACGGCACCGTGCTCTCGCCGCGCCAGCGACTCGCGAGCGTCCCGTTCGCGATGGTGGCAGACCGCCTGGGAACGATGACGCTTGCCCAGGTCCAGGCCGACGTGGACGCGCGGATCGGAACGCACGCGGCCAATCCAGCGGCGCACCACATCAAGACCACCGACGCCACGGAGCTGATCAGCGGAAC
>JBHHZN010000078.1:0-8842 GCA_046758155.1 Acidobacteriota bacterium
ACCCCACCAGCGGATGGACGCCCGGCAGGCTCGGTCCTGGGGCCTGGGCGATGGCGTGTTGACGGACGAGAACGACTCCTCGGCCCTGTACCAGCGATGGAAGGATGCGTCTCGGACGGCCACTCGTTTCGCGATGGAGCTCGCCGATCGCAACGGTCGCGGGGGCGGTTTGACGCCTCGACAATCTCGGCTCATGGAACGAGCAAGCTTTTCCTTGTTGTTTGCCGGGGACGATCCGCGCGAGGGGATCGCGGCTTTCTTCGATCACAAGCGCCCACGTTTTTCTTCGAACACATAGCACCGTGGAAGATTTCCGTGTTCACTCGTCGCAATAGGTGACCCATGAGACTGGAACTCGATGAAGAGCACAGATCCCTGAGACACAGCATCCGCTCCTTCGCGGAATCGGAAATCCGTCCGCACGCCGCCGAAAGCGACCGGACGAGACGGTTCCCGACGGCGGAGGTGAAAAAAGCCGCCGAGCTTGGTTTGATGGGCGTGATGATTCCGGAGGAATTCGGCGGCGCGGGAATGGATTCTCTCTCGTATGTCCTCATCATCGAGGAGATCTCGCGCGTCGATGCATCCCTCGGCGTGATCCTTTCGGTCAACAACTCCCTGTACTGTCATCCGATCGCGATGTTCGGGACGCCCGAGCAGAAGAGGAAGTACCTCGAGCCCTTCGCGAAGGGAGAAAAACTCGGTTGCTATTGCCTCACTGAACCAGATTCCGGCTCGGATGCCGGCAGTATGAAGACCCGGGCCGAGCGTTCAGGCGAGAAGTGGATCCTCAATGGGAGCAAAGTCTTCGTGACCAACGGGGTCGCGGCCGATGCGGCGATCGTGTACGCCAAGACCGATCCTTCGGCTCCTTCGTCCAAGGGTATTTCCGCCTTCATCGTGGAGAAGGACTTCCCGGGCTACAGCACGGGCAAACCCGAGACGAAACTGGGGATCACATCCTCCGGTTCCGTCGAGATCGTGCTCGACAATTGTGAGGTTCCCGGGGAGAACCTCCTCGGAGAGGTCGACCACGGCTTCAGGATCGCGTTGCACACGCTCGACGGAGGACGGATCGGCATCGCCGCGCAATCGCTCGGCATCGCACAGGGCGCATTCGATGAAGCCATCCGCTACTCCAAGGAACGCAAGCAATTCGGGGTGCCGATTTCCCGGCACCAGGCGATCCAGTTCTACCTGGCCGATATGGCCACCGAGATCGATGCCGCGAGACTCCTGACGTACCGCGCGGCGATGGCGAAGGACACTCAGGAGCGGTACACACTGGAGGCGTCCATGGCGAAGCTGTTCGCCTCCGAGATCGCGAACAAGGTCGCCACCAAGGCCGTTCAGATCTTCGGCGGTTACGGATACATCAACGAGTACCCGGTCGAGCGCTACTTCCGCGACGCGCGGATCTGCGAGATCTACGAGGGAACATCGGAAATCCAGAGGCTCGTCATATCGAGCCAGATCCTCAAGAAATAGCCGGAAAGGGCCCATGGACTTCGAGCTGAGCGAGCAACAGCGCATGGTGCGCGACATGGTCCACGGATTCGCGGATCAGGAAATGGCGCCGGTGATCCCCGCCCTGGAGCGGCGCGGGGAGTACCCGGCGGCCATCGTCGCCAAGCTGGGCGAGCTCGGGCTCCTGGGCATGAGCATCCCGGAGGCGTACGGGGGAACCGCCTTCGATACGGTTTCGGCCTGTCTCGCCATGGAGGAGATCGCGCGGGTTTGCGCCTCGACGGGTGTCACGATGGGCGTGCACAACACCGCCTGCGCGACCCCGATCGTCCGGTTCGGAACCGAGGAGCAGAAACGACGCTACCTGCCGGACATGGCGCGAGGACGGACCATAGGGGGCTTCGCCCTGACCGAGCCGGGGTGCGGATCGGATGCGGCGGCGCTGAAAACGCGTGCCGCCCGCAAGGGTGATCGCTACATCCTGAACGGGACGAAATGCTGGATCACGAACGCGCGCATCGGCGGAGTGTTCGTCCTGATGGCCGTGACCGACCCTCAGGCCGGCAGCCACGGGATCTCCGCCTTTCTCGTGGGGCCGTCCCTGCCCGGATTCACATTCGGTAAGGACGAGGAGAAGATGGGGCTGCGATGCTCGGTGACGGGCATCATCAATCTGACCGATTGCGAGGTCCCCGCGGAGAATCGGCTGGGCGAGGAGGGCAGCGGCCTGAAAGTCGCCTTCTCGACACTCGACGCCGGGCGTATCGGCATCGCCGCCCAGGCCGTCGGGATCGCCCGCGGGGCGCTCGAGGAAGCGGTCCAGTACGCGCGGACGCGCCACGCGTTCTCGAAGCCCCTCAGCGCGTTCCAGGCGATACGGTTCATGCTCGCCGACATGGCCACCGAGCTTGACGCCGCGCGCCTGCTGACCCTCCGGGCCGCTTTTTTCAGGGACACGGCGAGCGGGGACTTCGCGCGGGATGCTTCGATGGCGAAGCTCTATGCCTCGGAGATGTGCAATCGGGTCGCCTATCGTGCGGTCCAGATCCACGGCGGCTACGGCTACTCGGCGGAGTACAATGTCGAGAGATTCTACCGGGATGCCCGTGTCACGACGATCTACGAGGGCACATCCGAGATCCAACGCACGATCATAGCGCGCCGATTGCTGGCGAACTGACGGCACGAGGAGACGATTACATGGCGAGGACGACTCGCGGGGCCGATGCCACCACCCGCACGGGATCCCCGGCGCCGGGGGGGAAGAAACGGTGGGAGGAGAACACCCTTCGACCTGCGCTCGAGAAGAACCCCGAGCGTCTGGCCCATTTCACGACCGTGTCGGACTTCCCGGTCGAGCGTCTGGTGACGCCCGAGGATCTGCCCGGATTCGACCCGGCCGTGCAACTGGGCATGCCGGGGGAATACCCCTTCGCGCGAGGCGTGCACCCGACCATGTACCGGGGCAAACTCTGGACGATGCGCCAGTTCTCGGGGTTCGGGACGGCCCGCCAGACCAATGAACGCTATCGCTACTTGCTCGGGCAGGGACAGACGGGCCTGTCCGTCGCGTTCGATCTCCCGACGCTGATGGGGCGTGACTCGGATGATCCGATGGCCCTCGGGGAGGTCGGGCGTGAAGGGGTGGCCATCGATTCGCTGGCGGACATGGAGCGGCTCTTCGACGGCATTCCGCTCGATAAGATCTCCACGTCGATGACCATCAATGCCCCAGCCGCCATCCTCCTGGCGATGTACATCGTCGTCGCGGAAAAGCAGGGTGTCGAGGCGCGACGGCTGAACGGGACCCTGCAGAACGATATCCTGAAGGAATACATCGCGCAGAAGGAGTGGATCTATCCGCCCCGCCCCAGCCTCCGCATCATCACGGACATCATGGCATTCTGCGCCGAGAACGTGCCGCGATGGAACACCATCAGCATCAGCGGCTACCACATTCGCGAGGCGGGCTCGACCGCCGTGCAGGAACTTGCCTTCACGCTGGCCGACGGGATCGGCTACGTCCAGGCCGGCCTCGAGGCGGGCATGAATGTCGACGTTTTTTCCCCGCGTCTGTCCTTCTTCTTCAATTCCCACAACGACTTCTTCGAAGAGATCTGCAAGCTCAGGGCGGCCCGGCGCATTTGGGCCCGAACGATGCGCGAGCGTTTCCATGCGAAGGACCCTCGTTCCTGGAAGCTGCGGACCCATGTCCAGACAGCAGGCTGCAGTCTGACCGCCCAGCAGCCGTACAACAATATCGTCAGGGTCACGATCCAGGCTCTCGCCGCCGTTCTGGGTGGGACGCAATCCTTGCACACGAACTCGATGGACGAGACCCTGGCCCTGCCGACGCAAAAGGCCGTCACCATCGCCTTGCGCACACAGCAGATCATCGCCGAGGAGAGCGGGGTGCCCGCAACGATCGACCCCTTGGGCGGCTCCTCCTTCATGGAAGATCTGACCAACAAGATGGAGGCCGCGGCTCTCGATTACATCCGGCGGATCGATGAGATGGGCGGGATCGTCGAGGCTATCGAATCGGGCTTCCCACAGCGCGAGATCGCCGAGGCGGCGTATCACTACCAGACACAGGTGGACAGTCGGGAGAAGACGATCGTCGGGGTCAACAGGCTCGAGACCGATCCCGAAGAAGATGAGAAGATCCCCACTCTCAAGATCGACACGGCGGTCGAGCGCGACCAGGTCACAGGCCTCAGGGCGCTGCGCGCCGCGCGTGACGAGAACAGGCACCGTCTCAGCCTGGAGGCCCTGGAGAAGGCCGCCGCCGGCCAGAGTAATCTGATGCACTGCATCATCGAGGCCGTGAAGGCGTATGCGACCGTCGGAGAGATCTCGGCGTGTATGAAGAAGGTTTTCGGTGAATACACCGAGCGCCCGGTGCTGTAGCCCGATGCCGGCTGCCGGAGAAACGGGGTGACGATGGCCAGGAAGACGAGACTTCTTGTGGGAAAGGTCGGCCTGGATGGGCATGATCGCGGCGCCAAGATCGTCGCCCGTGCCCTGCGGGATGCCGGCTTCGAGGTCATCTACACCGGCCTGCATCAAACCCCCGAGATGGTCGTGAATACGGCGATCCAGGAGGATGTGGACGCCATCTCCCTCTCGATTCTTTCCGGCGCGCACATGACTCTTCTTCCCCGCGTGCTGGCTCTTCTCGCGGAGAAGGGGGCCAGCGAGATCGCTGTGTTCGCCGGCGGTATCATTCCCGACGAGGACATCCGGGAGCTGAAAAAGCGGGGCGTTCTGGAGGTTTTCACGCCCGGTACAACCACCCAGGCGATCATCGATTTCGTCAGGAGTCGAATCCAGCCGCGGCGCAACTGAGGGACAACACGTGCGGATCACGCGGGATCCCGTCAGCGGGAACGCATCGGGGTGGCTTGATCTCGCGGAGAGGGATCGTGTCCCGCTGCTCGATGAACCGGCGCTCGAGGAGCTCGATCGCGGCCTGGCCGAGGCCCAGGCCGCCGGAGCCACGGCGATCGTCATCTCCGGAGGCCGGCATGGAACCTTCGCCGCGGGCGCCGACCTGCGTAGATTGGCGAAACTCGACGCGGCGGCCGCCCTGCGTTTCGCGACCAGAGGACAGCGCATCATCGATCGGTTGGAGCGGTACCCGGGTGTCCTGATCGCGGCCATCGCCGGACGTTGCATCGGCGGGGCTTTCGATCTGGTCCTCGCCTGCGATGTCCGCTTGGCCGATACGACCGCCCGTTTCGAGCATCCGGGCCCGAGATTGGGTTTCATCACCGGCTACGGTGGAACCGCTCGACTGGCGCGCCGCATCGGTCCGAGAAGCGTGGGTCTCGTGACCGGCTCGGATGTGCTCGAGGCCG
Source organism: Acidobacteriota bacterium (assembly GCA_046758155.1). Lineage (GTDB taxonomy): Bacteria > Acidobacteriota > Polarisedimenticolia > JACPZX01 > DASXTC01 > JBHHZN01. Next base: position 5,328 of record JBHHZN010000078.1, read on the forward strand.
AACGCGCCCTGGCCATCGGTCTGCTCGCCCGCATCGCGGCTCCCGCGGATCTCCTGCGCGACGCCCATCGCCTCGCGCGGCAGATCGCGAAGACCGACCCGCGGCGGGTGCGATCTCTCAAGGAGGCTCTTCACCGGCTCGGTGGCGCCAGACGGCGCCGGCGGCTCGAACGCGCCGTCACGGCTCTGCTGGGGGCAGGCCGTTGATCCCGATACTGGTCTTCGAGCTGTCGGGCAGCCCGTACGCCCTGTTGGTGGAGGATGTCGACAGGGTCCTGTCTCCCGGGGAGCCGCTCCCGGCGGATGTCCGCCTGGTCGATCTCGCCCGGATCTGCGATCTGGCCATCGTGCCGGCGCTGGATGATCCGCGGGAGGGGTTTCGAGCGCTCCGGGCGGACAGGCGGCTCGCCGTCCGTATGGGTGCGCCAGCGGGGCCCGCCGAGGTCGCGGCGGGATGGATCCTCCCGCTACCCGGTTATATGTTCGATGGACCGATGGAGCCGTTTCGTGGCATCCTCGAGATCCCACCGGAGGCGGCCGGAAGAAAGGGGCTCCGTAGAGCCCAACGGTGCCTCCTTCTGGATGCCGAGATCCTCGCCGAGATGGCGCTGAGGGGTGAACGGTGAGAGATAGTGTGGCGATTGGCGCGGGCAGGCAAGTGGCGCTGACGATCGGGGGAACGGATCTGAGGGTCCCTCTGGACGCCATCCGCAGGATCCTCCCCGCGCGACAGCTCACGGCTGTTCCTCTGTCGAAAAAGGAAGTGGTCGGCGTTCTGGTGCTCGAGCAGATCATCGTCCCGGTCTACCAGCTGTCGGGACTGCTCACTCTCGGCCCGGCCCAGCGCGCCGCGGGAGCGAGCCGCTCGATCCCCCGCCCGGAGAAGATCGTCGTCGTCGAACGCGACGGCGCCCTGGCCGGCATTCTGGTGGATGCCGTCCAGCTGATCGAGGCCGGGCCGCACGCCGCCGTGACCGCAAGTGATTGGACCGCTCTGCTGGCGGCGACCGGCGTCACCTCGGGGCGCCTCGGAGACCAACCGGCGGCCGGAGCCGCCCACGGAGATGTTTGATCCATGGCCAAGAAGATTCTCATAGCCGACGACAGCGTCACCATCCAGAAAGTCGTTGAACTCGCCTTCCCGGCACCGGAGTATGAGGTCTCTTGCGCCGGTGACGGCGCCCGCGCGGCGAAGGCGATCGCGAGCGACGCTCCCGATATCGCGCTGCTCGACGTGTTCATGCCCGAGAAGAACGGCTATGACCTCTGCTCGTCCATCAAGGAGAATCCCGACACCGCGTGGATGCCGGTCGTCCTCCTGGCGGGTTCCTTCGAAGAGTTCGACGAGCAGCGTGCAGCGGACGCGGGGGCGGATGCTCACCTGCGAAAACCGTTCGGCACCCAGACGCTCCTGGCCAAGGTCCAGGAGCTGCTGGCCGCCCACCCGCGGCCCGGCCTCGCACCCGAACCCACCGAGGCGTCGCGCCACGAATCCAGCGATGCCACGGGAGAATCACCACCGCCGGCGGCGCGTGCCGCTGGCGCGAACGGGGAGCCCGTCGATGCTTCGCCTGACACGGCCCTCGAACCACCCGAGCCCGCGCCCGCTTCGAGCCCGCAGGATGCGATCGCCACCACCGAGCAGGGGCGGGATGCATCCGGCCCATCGAGCGCGCCTCCTGCGGCCGCGCGCCCCGGCGCCCCGGCAGGGGAGAAGCCCGGGGAACCCACCCGGGAGACGGTGACGTCCCTGTGCGAGAAGGTGGTGCGTGAGATCGCCTGGGAGGTCATTCCGGACCTGGCCGAGGCCATCATCAAGAAGCGTATCGAGGAGCTGGAAAGGGAGTGCGAGGATCAAAAGCAGGCATGAACAAACGCACCGTTTCCGCTCCGACGATGGCCAAGGCGTTCGACCCGAAGGCGGTCGAGGCGCACTGGTCGACATTCTGGCAGGAGCATGAGATCTTCCGGGCCCATCCCGAGGAGAACAAACCCCCCTTCGCGATGGTGATCCCGCCGCCCAACATCACGGGACGCCTGCACGTCGGCCATGGCCTGAACAACACCCTCCAGGACATCCTCGCCAGATGGAAACGGATGGATGGGCATGATGTGCTCTGGCTTCCGGGCAGCGACCACGCCAGCATCGCCACGCATGTCATGATCGAGAGGGAACTGGAAAAGGAAGGTGTGACGCGCCACGAGCTCGGCCGCGAGAAATTCCTCGAGCGCGCCTGGGCCTGGAAGCGGAAATACGGAGAGCAGATAGCGGCGCAGCTCCGACAGCTCGGATCCTCCTGCGACTGGTCCCGGGAACGCTTCACCCTCGATCCGGGACTCTCCCGGGCCGTGCGCGAGGTGTTCGTGCGTCTCTACGAAGACGGCCTCATTTACCGAGGCCGCTACATGATCAATTGGTGCACCCGATGTATGACGGCCGTCTCGGACCTCGAGGTGGTTCACAAGGAAATCCGCGGGACGCTCTGGACCATCCGATATCCGCTGGCCGATGGTGGGGATATCCGTGTCGCCACGACACGCCCGGAGACGATCCTCGGTGACGTCGCGGTGGCCGTGCATCCCGACGACGAGCGCTACGAGGCGTTGCTGGGACACGAGGTCCGGCTGCCCGTTCTGGGCCGCCTGATCCCCATCGTGGCCGACGCCTTCGTGGATCCGCAGTTTGGCACCGGGGCGGTCAAGGTCACGCCGGCGCATGACCCGAACGACTTCGAGGCCGGCCGCCGACTCGGCCTCGAACCGATCGAGGTCATGGATGAGCGCGGCCGGATGAACGCCGCCGCCGGCCCCTACGATGGCATGGATCGGTTCGAGTGCCGAGCCCGGCTGCTCGAGGATCTCGAGACCGCCGGCCTGCTGCTGAAAACCGAGGTTCACGCGCATGCCGTGGGCCACTGCCAGCGTTGCGACACCATCGTCGAGCCGAGGATCTCGCTGCAATGGTTCGTGAGGATCGAGCCTCTCACCGCGCCGGCCGTCGAAGCGGTCGCGTCCGGCCGGATAACCCTCATACCGGCCCAGTGGCGCAAGACTTATTTCGAATGGATGAAGAACATCCGCGACTGGTGCATCTCCAGGCAGCTCTGGTGGGGGCATCGCATCCCGGCCTGGTATTGCGAGGACTGCGATGCCACCATCGTGAGCCGGGATGATCCCCGCACGTGTTCCTCCTGCGGCGGCTCACGGCTCCGGCAGGATCCGGACATCCTCGACACCTGGTTCTCCTCCGGCCTGTGGGCCTTCTCGACTCTCGGTTGGCCGGGGGAGACCGCCGAGCTGCGGCGCTACTACCCGACGAGCGTTCTTGTCACCGGCTATGACATCATCTTCTTCTGGGTCGCGAGGATGATCATGCTCGGGCTGAGATTCACGGGAGAGATTCCTTTTCGCGAGGTATTCTTCAACGGTCTCGTGCGTGACGCTCATGGGGACAAGATCAGCAAGACCAAGGGTAATGTCATCGATCTGTTCGATCTCCTGGAAACTTACGGCACG
>JBHHZN010000079.1:0-8791 GCA_046758155.1 Acidobacteriota bacterium
AGGCGCTCCCTGGCGCCTTCCTGGCGATCCACCAGGCAAACGACCGCGACCACCCGGCAACCGACCTGCTCCACGGCCCGGATCGCCCGGAGGGTCGAACCGGCCGTGGTCACGACGTCATCCACGACGACGACGCGATCCCCCCGCTCGAGATCCCCTTCGATGCGCCGCCGGGTTCCGTGCTCCTTGGCGGTCTTGCGGACGATGAACGCCTGGAGATCCTTGCCGACGAGATGGCTCACGGCGGCCACCGCTCCGGCGATCGGATCGGCCCCCATCGTCAGCCCACCGATCGCATCCGCCTCGACTCGTTCATGCGCCAGCCGGTCGAGGATGGCGCGGGCGACGAGGTAGGCCCCTTCCGCATGGAGGGTCACCAGACGAGCGTCCAGGTAATAGCGGCTCCTGCGCCCTGAAGCGAGGGTGAAGTCACCGAGGGTCAGCGCGCGCTCAGAGAGCAGGGCGAGCAACCTGGTCCGGCGTCTCGCGGGCGTATCCCCGCCAGACGGCGGTGACGCAAGTGGGCTCACGCTCGGATACCTCCCTCTTGGTTTTCCGGACTCTCGGGTCCCTCCGGGCCGGATGCCTTGTCGTGCCGGCCGGGATCCCGCACGGGCCGGCTCATCGGCCTGGCTCATGCGGGCGCATTGTAGCGCAGCAGTCGTCCCGTATGCGCCGATTCACGCAGGGTGCCGGAAGGGCGCATTCCACCTGCGATCGGTTTGACAAGGCGCAGCGCATCTTTTAGATTCGGCTCCGGCACGTTCGATCGGACCTATCCTGGATGCAAACCCCATCCCCGCACCGTACGAGGCCCTCGATGCCCGGCGTCCATGCCAACAAGCTCGACAAGAGGGAGATCGGCACCCGGATCAAGCAACTGCGCATGGAGGCTGGCCTTAGACAATGGCAGCTCGCCGAGTTGATTGGCGCCACGCAACCCGCGATTCACATGTATGAACGGGGGGTCTTGCCGGAACCGAGGCGGCTTCTCGAGCTCGCACGGATCGGCCACACGACCGTCGAATGGATCCTGACCGGCCGGCACTGGGAGAACGGATCGGAGCAGATGCGAAGAGTCCCCCAGGATGTTTGTCGACTCGCGTTCCATCTCAGCGAGTTCGACGATGACGAGCGTGAAACGCTCGGATCGGCCCTGAGGATCATCAGGTCCGCCGTCGGGGCCCTCAAGAAGGTCGGCCGGGACAAGAAGGAAGACGAGGACACGCCGCCGGCGGGCGAGCTGACCGAGATGTTGAAGGAATCCCCGAACACGACGCTGGGGATCCTCGCCTCCGCACTGAAGATTCACCGGGCGGTCCTGAAAACGGTTGTCAAGGAACGCCTGGAGCGGTTTCACGGCTCCAGGCTGACGCGAGGAGGAGAGATCTCCTCGATGAGCGGCGCGGCTCCTGAGCCCGGCCCCAGGCCGAAGAGGATCCGCTCCTCGAGCATCGAGATGGTGCGCGGCAACATTTTCAGGCTGGACGGCTCCCTGCTGGCCATCAACGATATTCTCAAGGACCGTGAGCTGCGAGCCGAACTGGAAGAAAGCATCGACGGGTTGATCGGACGTCTCGAATCCAAGAGATCGAAATCGGTGAAAAAGAGAGCTCAAAGAGCCCGCTGACAATCAACGCTGACCCCGCTGCAGCTTCAGTGAAAGGAAGTCGTCCATGGGCACCATTCTGATGGTGACAATCATCCTGACGACGCTCGTCCTGAGCGTCGGATTCGGCGTCCTCCTCATCTCCGGATTCGTCGGGCTGATCTCCCGCTTCCTCGACAAGCACCCGACCCCCACACCTCCCGGCGCGTCCTCCTGAGCCGTCCCAGGCCCCGATTCTTCTTGACAGCACCCCGTCCTTGAGTCGATCATACGAGGATCCTGACTCCTGGAACTGCTGGCAAATACGGGGGATGCGGCCTCGTGGCAACGACACCTCAAGGGTGCTCGCCGAGCGAGCACTCCCGGACCCTGAGGACCGCGGCCCATGAACTGGGCAATCTCGCTTCCCGTCTCGTCTTCTTGTCCGCGAGCCTCAAGAGCGGGATCCGCGACCCGGCCCAGCGCCAGGAGGCCTCGGAGATGCTCGAGGACACCCACAGGAAACTCCAGCGGATGGCGGCATCGATCCGCAAGATCGCTGACGATGTCTGAGCGTTTTCGGCTCCTGATCGTCGAGGACGATCAATACCTGCGCGGACAGATCGCCGAGCTCTTCTCCGACAGGTACGACATACTCACCGCCGAGAACCGCGATGAAGGGTTGGCCAGACTCCGGGAAAACAGGGTTGATCTCGTCCTGCTCGATATGAGGCTCCCGCCGGACACCGAATCGATAGAAGAAGGACTCCGGACCGTCGCCGAGATCGATCGCATCTCTCCGAATACGGTCACGATAGCCATGAGCGCCGACCGTAACCCCGAAACCATCCTCCGGGCCGCCGATGCCGGCGTCTATGACTTCTTCACGAAACCCCTCGAGGTCCGGGAACTCGAGATCATCGTGCGACGCGCCCTGGATCGACGCCGTCTCCAGACCGAGGTCATCCGGTTGAGAGAAGAGCTGACCCGCCGGTACGACTTTCGTAACATGAAGGGAAACAGCGCGGCGATGCAGAGGGTGAAGGACATCATCCGGAAGGTGGCCGACAGCAACGCCACGATCATGATCCTGGGCGAAAGCGGAACCGGCAAGGAGCTCGCGGCCAGGGCCATTCATTTCAACAGCCGCCGGCGCACCAAGCCCTTCGTGGCCCTGAATTGCTCAGCATTCCCCGAACATCTCGTCGAGGACGAGCTTTTCGGGCACGAGAAGGGGGCTTACACCGGCGCCGTGGCCCGCCGCGAGGGCCGCTTCGAGATGGCCGACGGTGGCACGCTTTTTCTCGACGAGATCGGCACCCTCACGCCGTCCATCCAGGCGAAGCTGCTGCGCATCATCGAAACGCGGGCATTCGAGCGCCTCGGGGGAGAGAACACCGTCCGCGTCGACATCCGGCTCATCACCGCGACCAACCAGAACATCGAGAAGGACGTCCAGGAGGGACGCTTCCGCGAGGATCTCTACTACCGTCTCAACGTCGTCGCCCTGAGTCTTCCCGCCCTGCGTGAACGGATCGAAGATATCCCATTGCTCGCGGAGCATTTCCTCAAGCGCTTCTGTGACGAGAACAACGTGCGACGAAAACGCTTCTCCCCGGATGCCCTGGACGCCCTGATGACCCACGAGTGGAAAGGCAACGTGCGGGAGCTGGAGCACGCCATCGAGAGCCTGGTGTTGCTGACCGAAGGGGAGACGATCACCGCGGGGGATCTCCCCCCCCGGACCCGCCACCAGGCGCCGCCGTCCACGCTGCCCGCCGTCAGCCTGCCCGACGGCGGTATTCACCTCGAGAAGCGGCTGGCGGACTTCGAGCGTGCGCTGCTCGTGCATGCCCTGGAAAAGGCCGAGGGGAAGAAGAAAGGAGCCGCCGAGCTCCTGGGCCTCAATCGCGATCAGATGAAGTACCTGTGCCGGAAATACAACCTCTGAGCGGCTCCCGGGCCCTTCGCGATCGCTTCCTCAGCCGCCGTGCATGGGGGAGGGCAAGTTCTCGGCCAGTTGCAGGTACGCTTCCAGGGCGCTTCCCTTCCGCTCGAGCCGGCGCGAGAACAGGTCCCTGATCGCCCGGCGATCCAGGCGCCCCGCGTGGTACCCATCGTAAACCTGCTGCCCCAGGTAGTACCCCAGCTCGCGCGTGAGCACCGTGAAGAGGCGCATGCTCCGGGTTCCGATCCCCTCCCGGAGGGCCCCGGGAAGAACACCCCAGTCCGCGGGGCCCTTCTCCATCTTCTTGTGCAGGAGAATGAAATTGATGATCCGGGTGAACTGATCGTAGCTGTATTCGGTATGGGCCTCGATGAATGCCGGATCCTTGCGATGATATTCGTACAGGTTGGTCTCGAAGAAGTGATTGCGACTCGGATCGATCAGCTTGGAGCCGAAGAAACCCAGCGCCTCCTCGATAACCGTCGCATAGAAGCGATCCCGCCGAAGCGTGGGGCGACTCCGCTGCTTGAGAACGTCCCCCCGCAGGGCCGCATGGACGAAGCGCGTCGCCTCCTCCCCACCGTGAACGAGGCTGAACCGCCCGACGAACACCGCGTTGAGCCCGGCGACGTAGCAGGCCCCTCCGCGGGCCAGCCGTTCGCGGGCGCGGGCGACCTCTCGCCGGTGGAATCCGTTCGATGCCAGGAACTTTTTCATAGATGACGCTTCCGACGGTGAGTACACCTCCGGGTAGTAGTCAACGAGGAACTCCACGCAATCACCGTCGCGATCCATCCTGTGCGAGTACTTGTCGACCCCGAGGAAATGCAGGATGGTGTCGATCATGTTGTAAATCGTGGGAGTCAGATCGACGTGATCGTCGACGTCCTCGGATTTCCAGCGATTGATCGTCTGTCTGTACGCCTCGTACTTGGCGATGGGACTGGTGTTGAACACGCAGAACACGTTCTTGCCCAACGTGACGACATCATGCTGTTCCTCGCCGTCGGCCACGAGCCGCCAGTAGACTTCCTCGAGATTCTGGAGCACGCGAACCGATCTCTTCTCGAGGTTGTGCCGCGCGAGCAGGTCGCGAACGACCGAGGGTAGGTGATGCGACGCCAAATGGGACTCCCCGATAACGACGAAGATCTTCGCGCCGGGATGCTTGAGGAAAATATGGACTATCTTGGTCGCGGCGTATCGGTCGCGTTTGAGGATATACCTGAGACCGTTCCTGGGGGGACAGTCGATACCGAAGGTCTTCACGCCGTAGTCGCGCGCGGTTTCGAAGATCGCGCGAAACCCTTCCCACGCGTAGCCCCACTCGAGATCGTATCGAATCCGGCGCTTGAACTCCTCGTCGTCGTGCTCACCGGCCATCCATCGATCCAGGATCCGCTGGTTCCTGCCGTACACCATCTCGACGGCCAGGATGACCTGCCGCGACCTCGAGGCGATCTCCCTGAGGAGGCGCGCCGCGAACTCCTGCGCCGAAGGCAGCGCGTGGTAATCCCCCACGTAGATGATGTCGGAGCGATAGCAGGAGATGATCAGGTCGTCGTACGAACTGAGATCCCGGTAGGCTCGAAACTCCTCGACGAAGTCACGGATATACTTGCGGGAGGAGTTCCGATCGACCCGGGCGATCTCTCGCCGCAGGAGAGATACCGTCCGCCGGTGAAAGGCGATCTCTTCATCGATTCTGCTGCTGGGCACGGAAGCGGGTCAGCTGCTCTTGTTCTCGACCTTATCTTTGGGATCTTTCTCTTCGCCGTCTGTTCCCGAACGGAAGGAATCACGGAAATTGCGGATTCCCTCGCCTAGCCCCTTCCCTATCGAGGGAAGCCTGCTGGCTCCGAACAACAGCAGGAGGATCCCCAGCAGGACCAGCCACTCCCATCCACCAATTCTGCCCATGTCTCGTCTCCTCAGCCTCGGGCCGGAGGCAGGATCTCCCGGTCACTACCCACCCGGCGCGTCACGTGAACCGCATCCAGGTGTTCGAGAAGCGGGATCGCGTTCTTCCGGGAGGTCCCCGTCAGCTGTTTGAACGATCCTATATCGATCACCCGGCACGACGGCAACATCTCCCACAACTTACTCTTCAACCCTTCGATGGCCTCGGCATGAAACACCTTGCCATCCCTTATTCTGACCAAGCGGCCGTCCGACAGCAAGAGATGGAGGAGCTTCTCGGCACGGCCCGGTTCCAGGCGGTTCTCCCGGGCGGCTTCCTCCAGGGTCGGCGGATTCAACCCCCGCCGCCGGAAGGTCTCCTCCAGCGCTTGCCGCCTCCCCTCGTCCTCGGCCGAAAGCGCCACGTGGTGAGAACGCAGTCGGATGACGTCGCGCTGTATGTCTATCTTGCCGCCGCGCGTGAGCCGCTCGAGCACGAGCCTCGTCAGATCCCCACCCCCCCCGGCGCCGAAAACCCGGGCCTTCAGCTCTTCGCGCGGCATACCGCGGCGCAGGGGGTTGGCGCGATGATAAGAGTCTAGCCCATCGAGGACCCCGGCCTCGAACGACTCCACCCGGTGCTGTCCTATCAGGAGCGAAGCACGGCCTTCCCCCGCCCGTAGCACCCGCTCGTCCCGGAGGATCTTCTCCAGCCGGGTCTCCACCTCGCCGATGGTCTGCCCGGCCCTCAGCGCCAGATCCGGCAGGCGGATACCGGTGGTCTCCTCCTCGATCCAGACTTTCAAGGACTCGACGCCCCCCCCGTCTCGATCCAGGATCGCCAGGCGTTGCAGGAGATCGGGCCCGGCCCGGCCACGGTGCTTGCGAGGATGGATGTCCAGTACCACCCCCCCGCCGATCGTCGTCGTGGGCGAGTACCGGCGCAGCACGAACCGGTCCCCGGGGGTGCAGCACGCCGGGCGCTCCATGCGCAGCTGGGCGTAGGCCTCCCGGCCCGGCGCGATCTCGGATGCCCCCAGCAGCTTCACGCGGGCGAACAGCTCGCTCGTTCCTTGATGAAACCGGACGCGGTGGAGGTCCTTCAACGGGCGCGGGGCACCGGGGAGAAGGAAAACCTTGACGTCGAGCAGCGAGGAGGGCAGGAGCTCATCGGGGCCGGCCAGTACCTGCCCCCTACCCACGGCCCCCGCTTCGACACCCTGCAAGTTGACCGCCGTTCGCCGGCCGGCGCTCGCCTCGGCGACGGGGCGGTTGTAAACCTGGATCCCCCTGACACGGCATCGCCGGCCCTCGGGGAAGATGGCCACCTCGTCGCCTTCCGCCATCCGGCCCGAGATCAAGGTGCCGGTCACCACCGTGCCGAACCCTCGGACGGAGAAAGAACGATCCACCGGCATGCGCAGCAGCGACGACGCGCGTCCCGGCTCGGTCCGGCGCGCCGCCTCCGCCAGGGCGGCCTTCAGTCTCTCGAGTCCTTCTCGCGTCTTGGCGCTGACGGGCACCACGGGCGCATCCTGCAGGAACGACCCGTGCACGAATTCCCGGACCTCCAGAGTCACGAGATCGATCAGATCGGGCTCCACGAGGTCGGTCTTGGTGACCGCGATGAGTCCCCGTTTGACGCGCAGCAACGAGCAGATGTCAAAGTGCTCGCGCGTCTGCGGCTTGACCGATTCGTCGGCGGCGACAACCAGGAGCACCAGATCGATCCCCCAGACTCCGGCGAGCATGTTCTTGACGAACTTCTCGTGGCCCGGAACATCCACGAAGCCGACGGTGAGGTCCGGGCCGAGCGACAGCGGCGCGAACCCGATGTCAATCGTGATGCCGCGCTCCTGTTCTTCCTTGAACCGATCGGTATTGATGCCGGTCAGGGCCCGGACCAGCTCGGTCTTCCCGTGATCGATATGTCCGGCCGTGCCCACCACGACGTGCTTGACCGGGACGGCTTCCGGGGCGGTTGTCATCCCTTGACGCTGCGGACCTTGTCGAGCTCCTCTTCGTAATACTTCCTGAAGAGGATGTCCCATTCCTGGCTGCCCTCGGGGATCGACCTCTTCTGGGACACGATCTTGCCTCGGACAGCCCGCTCGATCTCCTCGTCGCGGCGCAGCTCGGCGCGCAGCAGGTCCACGACCTTGAGGCGCACGTCGTTGTGATCCCTCTGGAGACGGACCCCGGGCACCCGCTTGAGGGCATCCACGACCACGTGGGATATGTGAATGACTTTCTCGTGACGCAGTTTCATCGGGGCACCGGTTCCCGCTCAGAGAATGAGATTGCGCTTGCGGACCAACTCGGCCTTGATCATGCGGAACATGTCATGGTACTGGACCCCCATCCGGGTCATCTCGTCGGCCCGCTCCCTCAGGATGTCACGGACCTCCTCGTTGAGCCGATCCTCCACCTGCAGATCGTCGCGGATGGCGGCCTGGACCGCCGATGCGGTTTCCCGGTGGTCGTCCACCTGGATGTCACCGGACTTGGCCAGCCCCCAGACGATCTGCTCGGAGATGTACGCGATCAGCGCGGGCGACAACTTCATGGCGCAAGTGTACCACCGCAGGCCCCTCGGGGCCACGTCGCTCGTGGCGTCGCCGCCGAAGCGACACCGCGCATCGGGCGGCCGATCGGATCCTCAGGACTCTCGCAGGACGCCGTTCACCGTGTTCACCAGCTCCGCGAGATCGAACGGCTTGGTGAGATGGCGGTTGCCGACTTCCTCGAAGAAGGCAAGCGTGTCGGGGTTGACCGAATCGCCGGTCGAGAAGATGATCCGACGGGCCAGGTCGGGGTCAACCGCGTGAACGTGCCGGTAAAGCTCCATGCCGTTCATGTTGGGCATCTTGAGATCGCTGATGATGACATCGTAGTCGACGGCGGCGATGCGGGCCTTCGCCGTGCGGCCGTCGACGGCGGTATCGACCGCATGCCCGTTCATCTGCAGTACCTCGGCCACGACCTCGGCCAGCGGCGCTTCATCCTCCACGATGAGGATCTTGCGCCCCGAGGACCCGGGGGTCGCCCCCGCCGGGACCGAGACGAACGGCGACGGCCGGGCCGCGGCATCCGCCTCGGGCTCACGCTGCGTGACGCCCGCGGGCGCGAACGGCAGTTCCACCACGAACGTGGAGCCCTCGCCGGGCCGGCTCTCGGCCCTGAGCGTCCCGCCGTGCTGCCTCACCGTGCCGTAGGCGAGGCTGAGCCCCAGCCCTGTTACCGCAGCGATGGTACCGAGGAAGAAGTACTCGACAGCCGTAATTTGGAGAATCTGAAGACGGGATGCACCCAGAGTCCGCAACAGCAGGTTCTCGCGAAATCGCTGATAGCGGCTC
>JBHHZN010000080.1:0-8782 GCA_046758155.1 Acidobacteriota bacterium
GTCGCCGTCTCCCGTGATCACCCACACCGACAGGTCGCGGCGCATCGTCTTGAGGCCGGTGGCCAGGGCCGGGGCGCGCCCGTGGATGCTGTGGAAACCGTATGTATTCGTGTAGTAAGGGAACCGGCTGGAACAGCCGATGCCGCTGACGACGACGATGTTCTCGTGGGGGACACCCAGTTTCGGAAAGGTGTTGGCCACGGCGCTCAGGATGGCGTAGTCACCGCATCCCGGACACCAGCGAACTTCCTGATCGGAGAGGAAGTCCTTGGCCGTTTGCTGGGGTTTCTGCGTCTCTTCAACCGGATGCGGATTGGCCACTATTCTCATGCCTCCAGCAGCTCGTCGATCCTCTCGGCGATCTCCGAGGACTTGAACGGCCGCCCTTGAACCTTGCTGTACGTCGTCACGTCCACCAGATACCTCGCGCGGAGGAGCAACGCGAGCTGCCCGGTATTCATCTCGGGCACCAGCACCCGGTCGAACCGCTTCAGGATATCCCCCAGATCGTTCGGGAACGGATTGATGTAGCGCAGGTGGACCCAGCTCACCTTCTTGCCTTCGTTTCGTTTGCGGCGGATGGCGCCCATGATCGCCCCGCGCGTGCTGCCCCATCCCACCACGAGCAGAGACCCCGATTCCTCCCCGTCGATCGTCGTCGGGGGAAAGGAGTCGGCGATGCGCTCCACCTTCTCGGCCCGCAAGCCAACCATCTTCTCATGGTTGATCGGATCGTAGGAGACGTTGCCGGTGCCATCTTCCTTTTCCAACCCGCCGACTCTGTGCTCATGCCCGGCCATTCCCGGAACGGCCCAACGCCGGGCCAGCGTCCGGGGGTCGCGCTCGTACGGCCTGTAGGACTCGGTCCCCTCGGCCGCTAGGCACGTCTCCAGCGGCGGGATCTCGTCGTGCGATGGGAGCTTCCAAGGCTCGCTGGCGTTGGCGAGATAGCCGTCCGACAGCAGGATGACCGGAACCATGTACTTCAGGGCGATGCGACAGGCCTCCAGCGCCGTGTCGAAACAGTCGCCCGTCGAGCTGCACGAGAGGACCGGGAGCGGCGATTCGCCCGGACGACCGAACATCGCCTGCAGCAAGTCGGCCTGTTCGGGTTTGGTCGGCAATCCGGTGCTCGGGCCGCCCCGCTGCACGTCGACGATCACCATCGGCAGCTCGACCATCAGGGCCAAGCCGATCGCCTCGGTCTTGAGCGCCAGGCCCGGCCCCGAGGTGCCGGTCACGGCGAGAGAACCGCCGAACGCCGCGCCGATGGCCGCTGTCACGGCGGCGATCTCGTCCTCCGCCTGCAATGTCACCACGCCGAACTCGCGGTACCGCGCCAGCTCGTGGAGAATCGCGCTGGCGGGCGTGATCGGATATCCGGCGTACAGCAGGGGCAAACCGGACTTGATCGAGGCCGCGACGAGCCCGAGGCACAGGGCCGAGTTGCCCATGATGCTGCGGTACTCCCCTTCGGGGAAGGGCGCCGGGTCGACCACGTAGGTCGACTGGAACACCTCCGTCGCCTCCGCGTAGGCCCGGCCGGCCTTGAACGCCGTCAGGTTGGCGTCGCGTATGACGTTGTCCTTGGCGAACTTCCTTCCCACCCACCGGACGGTCGCGTCCTCGGGCCGATTGTAGACATGAAAGAGGATGCCGAGGGTGAAGAAGTTCTTGCACCGATCGATCTGGCGAGTCGTCAAGCCGGTGCCGGCAAGGGCTTTCCTGTTGAGGTCGTTGATCGGGATCTTCAGGGTCCGATAACGATCGAGAGAACCATCCTCAAGGGGGTTCTGCTTGTAGCCCGCCTTCTGGAGGTTCTTGGACTGGAAGGCGTCGGAGTTGACGATTAGCAGCCCACCCGGCTTCAGCTCGGCGATGTTGACCTTCAGGGCCGCCGGGTTGAAGGCAACCAACGCATCCGGCCGATCACCCGGCGTGTGGATGTCGTAGCTGCTGAAACTGATCTGGAATCCGCTGACACCGGGCAACGTGCCGGCGGGCGCACGGATCTCGGCCGGGTAATCGGGAAGCGTGTTCAGATCGTTGCCAGCGATCGCCGATGCGGTGCCTAGCTGGTTGCCGCTGAGCTGGATGCCATCGCCCGAATCGCCGGCCAACCTGACGACGACCCGGTCCGTCTTCTGGACCTTCTTCTTCCGCGGCTTCTCCGGTGCTTGCAACGTCTCCGGTGTCATGTCTCCTTCATCCTTGGATGGATCCGAGGCAGGGTTCGCGCTCCCCCCAAACCGCGACGCGGAACGGCCCTGCCCATGCTCTGCTGCGACCTGCCGGGATTGTCTCAAAGAGTCCTATTATTACCTATCTTCCTCCGGCTGTCATATCCGACGGTCGGCCCCTCGTCCACAAGGTAGAACCACCCGTCACCCAGGTCCAGCGGTGGATTCCGGTGGTGTGGTCCCGCCTGCCGGACGGGCGGCTCCGGCGGACGGCCCGCGCGGCGTGGCATCGGGCCGGGGTCCTGAGCGGGAGACGGCCGGGAGGACCGACGGCCGGTCCCGCATCGGCTCGTGGGCGGGACGGCATCGGCGATGACGCCGGCTGGCGACGCGCGCGGGGCATGGTAGAGTAGTTCATCTTCTTGCGGGGCCCCCTGGGACACTGGAATCACGACGGAGACAAGCATGGGCACAATGGCGCTGAACGACGATCTGTCCAGGCTCGCGGTGAACACCATCAGGATGTTGGCGGTCGATGCGGTCGAGAAGGCCAAGTCAGGGCATCCAGGCCTGCCGATGGGCGCCGCCGATTACGCCTTCGTGCTGTGGTCGCGCTACCTGCGCTACTCGCCGGCCCAGCCGGCCTGGCCCAACCGGGATCGTTTCGTCCTTTCGGCCGGCCACGGCTGCATGCTGCTTTACGCCTTGTTGCACCTGGCCGGATACGAAGTTTCGATCGAGGACTTGAAAAGTTTTCGCCAGTGGGGAAGCCGAACGCCCGGTCACCCCGAGCGAGGGTGCCTGCCGGGGGTCGAGGTCACGACGGGGCCGCTCGGGCAGGGAGTCGGCAACATCGCCGGCATGGCGCTGGGGCAGAGGATGCTGGCCGCCCGCGTGAACACGGAGGAATTCCCACTGATCGATCACCTGGTCTACGGCATCTGCAGCGATGGAGATCTGATGGAGGGGGTCTCCGCCGAGGCGGCCTCCCTCGCCGGCCATCTCGGACTGGGAAACATTGTCCTGTTTTACGACGACAATCACATCAGCATCGACGGGCCCACCGAGATCACCTTCACGGAAGACGTCGGCCGGCGGTTCGAAGCGTACGGCTGGGATGTGCACCGCTTCGACGGCCACGATCATGCCGCGGCCGCAAGTGCCATCGAGGCGGCCCGGCAGCGGGCCGAGCGCCCCTCCCTTCTCATCGCGCGGACGCACATCGCCCAGGGCGCTCCCCACAAGCACGACACACCGGGTGCCCACGGTGCTCCGCTGGGACCGGAGGAAACGGCGGCCACCAAGAAGGCCCTCGGATGGCCGCAAGAGCCGGCATTCCACGTGCCCGAGGAGGTCCGGGCCCTGTTCGGGGAGCGCGCGGCCGCCAACCAGCGCCGCTACCAAGCCTGGCAGGCGATGCTCGAGACCTTCCGCGAGAAAGAGCCCGATCGGGCGAGGATGCTCGAGGATCATCTCCAGCGTAGAGTGCCCGAGGACCTGGCGTCGCAACTTCTCGCCGGCATCCCCGACGAGGCCGGCGCGACCCGGGCTCACGGCGGGAAGGTCATGCAGCTCATCGGCGAGCGGGTCCCCTCGCTGGTCGGCGGAGCGGCCGACCTGGTCGCATCGACGAAGACCACCATCAAGGCGTCGTCATCGGTCGAAGCGGGCCGGTACGACGGCCGGAACATTCATTTCGGGATCCGCGAGCATGCGATGGGCGCCATCGCGAACGGCCTGGCCAGCTACGGCACCTTCATCCCGTACGCCTCGACCTTTCTCATCTTCTCCGATTACATGCGCCCGGCGATGCGTCTGGCGGCTCTCTCCAAGCTCCAGGTCATCTTCGTCTTCACGCACGACAGCATCTTCCTCGGCGAGGATGGCCCCACCCATCAGCCGATCGAACATCTCGCGTCGCTGCGCCTGATGCCCAACATGCACGTCGTGCGACCCGCCGACGCCCTCGAGACGGCTCTCGCCTGGGCGCACGCGCTCGAACGGCGTGAAGGGCCGACCACCATCGCCCTGACGCGCCAGAGCCTCCCGGCGCTCGACCACGCCGCTTCGCCCGAGCCGTTCGGGCCCGCCTCGTTTTCTCGCGGTGGGTACATCCTGCGGGAAGCATCGACGATTCCGCCGGCGCTGGTGATCGTGGCGACCGGCTCCGAGGTGGCGCTGGCAGTTCAGGCGGGTCTTCTCCTCGAGAAACAAGGGATCCCCACACGGGTCGTGTCGATGCCGTGCGTGGAGCAGTTCGAGCAACAACCGGCGGAGTACCGCCAGGCGGTGATCCCTCCGGAAGGTGGGCCGACGCGGCTGGTGGCGATCGAGGCGGGCGCGCCCCATGGGTGGCCGCGGATCGTCGGCTGCAAGGCCCTCGTCATCGGACTCGAACGATTCGGAGCGTCGGCTCCCCAGGCAGCTCTGGCGGAGAATTTCGGCCTGACCGGCCCGCGGATCGCCGAGCGGATCACCGGCTGGCTTGCCGGTTCCTAGTTTCCGGGATCAGGAATCCGCGCCTGGTTCGATGCGTCGGGCGGCGAGAGCTTCGACGCGGCGGCGGCATCGAGCAACCAGACGACCTCGCCGTCCGCCGGCCGTACCGACTGGATCGGCACCTCCTCGGCTCTTGTCTCGGCGCCCAGCACGCGGCGCGCGATCTCCGCTTTCCCCTCGCCGGACACAAGGATCATGACGGCACGGGCAGCGTTGATCGCCGGGAAGGTCAGCGTCAACCTTGCCGGCCCGCCGGCCGGGCGAGCCGCCGTGACGAGCCGATCGGTTTCCTTCGAAGCGGGCTCCCCGGGGAACAGAGACGCCGTGTGCCCGTCCGCACCCATGCCGAGCATGACGAGATCGAGGGCGACCTCACCGGGTGCGAACTCCCGGCGGAGCTCTTCCTCGTAGGCCCTCGCCGCGGCATCCGGGTCTTCCAGCTCACCGCGCATCCTGTGGATGTTTTCCTCCGGGATCGGGAGCTTCGAGAGCAACGCCTCGTGCGCCATGCGGTAATTGCTGCGGTCATCGTCCGGGGGCACGCAGCGTTCGTCGCTGAAGAAAAGCTGCACGGCCGGCCAGACGATCTGCGAGATCACGTGCTCGAGCGTCAGTGCCGCGTACATTCGCCGCGGCGTCCGCCCCCCCGACAGAGCCACACGAAAGCGCCCGCGAGATCCCAGGGCGCGACCGGCGTAGCCAACGAACAACCCGGCGGCATGGCGCGCGAGATCCTCCGGATCCTTGCAGATCTCGATCCGCAGGGGATCGCGTTTCAGCGGCGGCGGCGACGGCATCGGGCTCATGAGGCATGTCCCCCCTCGGAGGTATTGACGATCCGGCGGGCCAGACCCAGCGTCTCCTCGTAGAGGGGATCGCCGGCGGATTCCAGGCACCGGCACAACAATGTCGCTTGATCTCTCTGCACCAGGGGGACCACCCGCGCGATCGGCTCATGGCCCGCGCTGGTCACCGTGGCGGTGGCGCAACCACCTTTGCGGACCACGCGGAAGGTCGTCTCATCGGCGGTCAGCATGATCGTCGAAACGCCGGCCGACTGTTTCCCGCGCTCGCTCCGGATGACCAGACGCCCTGCGCCTCCGGCCGGCGTTCGGAACCGCGCCTCGAACGATCGGTCGGCAGGGTTCCTGGACCGATCACATCGCCATCCCAGACGGGACGCCATCCAGGCTCCCAGCAGGATCGCCGCGGCGGGCCCCTCCGCATCGTTCGTCTCCTCCTCGATCGCGATCTCTTGGATGAGCTGCGGGTGGTTCTCGAACGCGGGGTTGTCGAACATCCCGGCGATCACCTCGCGCCATCCGCGGAGCCTGGCCCAGGAAAGATCCGCGATGGGGCGGCCCACGGCCGCAAGCTGCTCGAACCTCTTCGCCAGGTCCGCGAAGCGCCGCGAATCGACGACGATCCGGTCGGCAGCTTCCATCAGATCCCTTGCGAGGTCGCTGGTCGGGTCGTCGCCGCCGAGCTGAAGGTCTCCCACGTACCACAGGACCACCGGTAGGTCCGCCAGCAGCAACGGCAACACAGCCCCGGGCAGTCTGCCGACGGCGTGCGTTCCAACGGTCAGAGTGATCTGCTCGCAGCAAACCTGTTTGCCCCGTCCGCCCTCGGACGTGAACGCGCAGTGGGCCGTGATCGTGGCTCGCAGTGGTTCCGAGGCATCCGGATCGACGACCGTCATGATCACCCGGGAAGGGCGCACGGCCGCCACCTGCGCCGCCGTGCCGGTGGCTTCCACCGCCTGCTTTTCCCCCCAGCAACAGATGACCAGGTTGAGCTGACAGGCACGCATCACGGCCGGGGCCGCCTGGCCCTCGGCGGGCCGGGAGGACTCCTTCCAGAGGCGCTTCAACTCCTGCTCGATGGCCGCCACATCGACACTGACCTGGCCGGGTCCGAGAAAGGATTCATCCCCCACTAGAGGCGTCTCCACCGATCGATGAGCGCGCTCGCGGCGGTCGGCCCCCAGGATCCCGCCTCGTAGAGATGGACCGGCGGGGCATCCTCTGCTTGCCACCGCTCGAGGATCGGCGTCATGAAACGCCAGGCCGCCTCCACCTCGTCGCGCCGGGTAAACAACGTCGAGTCGCCGGCGATCGCATCCAGCAGCAACCGCTCGTACGCCTCGGGTGGATCCACACCGAAGGACGTGCCGTAGCGAAAGTCCATCACGACGGGACGCAGCATGACCTGCGAACCAGGCACTTTCGACGTTATCCTGAGCGAGATCCCCTCGTCGGGCTGGATCCTCAGCGAGAGGACGTTCGGCTCGATGGCATCGCCCCCGCGGCCCGCGAACAGCAGGTGCGGAACCTTCTTGAAGTGGATGGAGATCTCGGTCGCGCGTTTGGGAAGTCGCTTGCCCGAGCGCAGGTAGAAAGGCACGCCGGCCCATCGCCAGTTGTCGATGAAGAGTCTCAGGGCGACGTAGGTCTCGGTGCGTGAATCCGCCGCGACTCCCTTCTCGGAACGGAAGGCCGGGACCTGCACGCCGTTGATGAATCCAGCCGCGTACTGGCCGCGCACGACGTGGTTCTCGAGATCCTCGAGGGGAATCGGCCGGATAGCTTGTAGCACCTTGACCTTCTCGTTGCGGACCGCATCCGCCTCGAACGCCACCGGCGGTTCCATCGCGGTGAGGCACAGCAACTGGAGCATGTGGTTCTGGACCATGTCCCGGAGGGTGCCGGCGGAATCGTAGTATGCACCGCGGCCTTCCATCCCCAGGTTCTCGGCCACAGTGACCTGGATGTGCTCGACCTGCTGGTAGTTCCACAGCGGCTCGAAGATACCGTTGCCGAACCTCATCACCAATATGTTCTGAACCGTCTCCTTGCCCAGGTAATGATCGATGCGGTAGATCTGATCCTCGGAAAAGACGTTGAGCGCCTGGAGGTTCAGATCACGGGCCGAGGCGAGGTCGCGGCCGAACGGCTTCTCGATGATGATGCGCGACCAGGGGGTCCCGGCCGAGCCGGACAGGCCGGCCTGACCGAGCGCCCGGATGATCGAGGGATAGTACCTAGGTGGGGTCGCCAGGTAGAACAACCGGTTGCCCCGCGTTCCCCGTTTCTCCGTCACCGTGGCCAGCATTCGAGCCAGCCGGGTATACGCCTCGGGGTCATCGAAACTTCCACGGCAATAGAAGAGCCCGCGCGCGAAATCGTCCCAGATCCGCTCCTCCACGGGACGACTCCTCGAGAACTCGTTGACGCCTTCTTTCAACTCGGCGCGGAATTTCTCGTCGTTCCAGTCGCGCCGCGCGAAGCCGACGACCGAAAAACCGGGTGGCAGCAACCGATCGCGCGCGATATTGTAAAGAGCGGGGACGAGTTTGCGCCTGGTCAGGTCTCCGGTCGCACCGAAGATGACCATGGTGCACGACTCCGCATGCCGTTCCGCGGGCATACCTTCCCGGAAGGGATTCTCGCGCATACCAAGCCACTCTACGATAAGATGGCTCCATACTGCAATGCACCGAGGACGGCTCGGGCCGGATGAAGGCATGATGAGACGAAGGGATCGAGGCGGAACCGGCCCTGCTCTCGCGGCCGTCGCCCTGTACGCGGCCCTCGGAGTGGGCGCCGGGCGGGCGGACCCCGGCCGGCTCGTGATCGCGGAGGATGAGGCCGAGGCCCTCGTGCTGCGCGCCAACGGCGCCATCGATCGCATCGATCTGGCCAGCAGCGAGGTGCAGTCGATCGCCGTCCGCACGGGCCGGTCCCCTCTGACCGCCATCGCCCTTCCGGAGGCAGGACGGCCGGTGTACGGCATCGCTACCGCGGAGGACCCACGCAGAACAGATCTGCTCGCGCTGGACCCCTCGACCGGCGAGGTCGTGCGGGGCTGGCAAGTGCGCGGCCGCGGCAGGTTTCTTCATGTTACGCGCGACGGTGCATTCGCCTGCATCGTCGGCCTAAAGCCGGGGGCGAGAAACGACCGGCCCGGCCACTGGATGCTGACGGTGGTCAACCTGAACACCGGCGCCACCTCGAAACCCCTCGCCCTCGGGATGAAACCGCTGGCCGGCGCCTTGCGCAGCGACGATCCGGCGGGCCCCCGCCTGTTTCTTGCCGGAGCCG
>JBHHZN010000081.1:0-8762 GCA_046758155.1 Acidobacteriota bacterium
GATCCCTTCCGCGGGGGCACCCACCTGCCCGATCTCACCCTCGTCTGCCCTCTGTACGCGGATGCCGGCGGCGACGGAGGGCCGGTCTTTCACCTCGCCAGCCGAGCGCACCACAGCGACATCGGCGGGGTATCGCCGGGATCGATGCCTCTCGGGACGGAGATCTTCCAGGAAGGTCTTCGCCTGCCGCCGGTGCGGCTGATGAGAGGCGGAAAGTTGGATGCAGATCTCATGCGGATGATCCTCGCCAACGTTCGCACGCCGGATGAGCGCGAGGGGGACCTGATGGCGCAGGTCGCCGCGAATCATGTCGGACAGAGGCGCGTCCTGGCGCTCATCCGGAAGCACGGCTTGCCGGAGGTGACCGCCTACGCGCGTCATCTCGTTGATTACGCGGCGCGCCTGATGGCCGACGTGATCGAGGGCATTCCCGACGGTGTCTACGAGTTCGCCGATCAACTCGACGATGACGGCATCGGGAACGCACCGATCGCGATCACCGTCCGGATCACGATCCGGGGTTCGAGGTCGATCGTGGACTTCACCGGGTCGGCCGATCAGGTCGAGGGACCACTCAACGCCGTGGAAGCGATCACGCGGTCGGCGGTTCTCTATGCCTTTCGTTGCCTTCTGCCGGTGGGTGCACCTGCGAACGACGGGTGTTTTCTTCCGGTGCGGTCGTCAACGCCGTCGCGCCGGCGCCCGTGGCGGCGGGCAACGTGGAGACGTCCCAGAGGATCGTGGACGTCGTCTTCGGGGCGCTGGCTCAGGCGCTGCCCGACAAGATCCCGGCCGCCAGCAGCGGGACGATGAACAACTTGACGATCGGAGGCACCGATCCATCCACGGGCAGGCCCTATGCCTACTACGAGACGATCGGCGGCGGCATGGGGGCCAGGCCCGACGGTGACGGGCTGTCGGGAATCCACACGCACATGACCAATTCCTTGAATACGCCGGTGGAGGCGCTCGAACGGGTGATGCCCGTCAGGGTGACGCGCTACACGCTGCGTTCCGGGTCGGGTGGCGCAGGACGCTTCCGCGGCGGAGAGGGGCTCATCCGCGAGTACCGGTTTCTCGCGCCCGCCGACGTCACCCTCCTGTCGGAGCGAAGGCGCACGGCCCCCTGGGGACTGAGGGGTGGGCAGCCGGGCGCGGTGGGCGAGCAGACGCTGACGCGGGGCGGCCGGGTCGAGCGGTTGCCGTCCAAGTTCCGGCGTCGCGTCCGGGCGGGCGACTCGTTGGTCTTGATGACTCCGGGCGGAGGGGGCTGGGGGAGAAAGGACGGATGACGCGCGTGGCTTCACCGGGAGCGTTGCGCTGGCTGAGCGTGAGTCTGTTCGCCGGCAGTGGTTACGATGTCCTGTTCGCGATCATCAACCTGCTGGTTCCCCGGTGGGGATCCCGCATCCTCGGTATCCCGATGCCTTCGCAGGAGGTGTACCTGCGGTTCACCGGCGTCTTTCTGATCGTGCTGGCGCTTTTTTATGCTCTGCCGGCTCTGCACCCCGGCCGGTACCTCGGCAATGTCGTTGTGGCGATCCTGGGCAGGACGGCCGGTGCCGTGTTCCTGTGCACGGCGACGCTGATCTTCGATCAGCCCCGCGCGTTCTTGCTGCTCGGGGCCGGCGATCTGATCTTCGCCGTCCTCCACGCGGTCCTGCTGGCGCGCTCCGCGGGAGGCAACTTCGTTCGCCATTACCTGGACTGACGACCGTAGGAGGCGAAGTCAAGAAATGGCGCGTCGGAGGCAGCGAGGCGGTTCTCAGATCGCCGGTGGATCGCCGCCTGCGCGCGCGGGTGATATCGCCGTGACCGGCCCGGCTTCCTCCGCCGATCGGCGCCCGGCGCCGGGGCGCAGGAGTTTCTGCAGATCGTCGAGGACCATGTAGCCGGCAGGCACGAGAAGCAACGTGACGAATGTCGCGAACAGGACGCCGAATGCCAGGGATATGGCCATCGGGATCAGGAACCGGGCCTGGAGGCTCTTCTCGAACATCAAGGGGGAGAGCCCGGCGAACGTCGTGATGGATGTCAGCAGGATGGGTCTGAAACGGGCGATACCCGAGCGGTGAACGGCCTGAAGGAGGGGCATGCCGGCGCGGTGACTGCGGTTGATGAAATCGACCATGACCAGGCTGTCGTTGACCACGACGCCGGCCATCGCGACGATGCCGAACATCGAGAGGATCGTCAGGTTCATTGCCAGCAAGATATGCCCCCAGACCGCGCCGACGAGCCCGAAGGGAATGGCCGACATGATGATCAACGGCTGGAGGTAGGAGCGCAGGGGCACCGCGAGCAGGGCGTAGACCATGAGAATGGCCAGGGCGAATCCGCGCAGGAGACCTCTGGTCGTGTCACGCTGCTGGGCCTGCTCGCCCTCGAAGGTGTACATGACCCCCGGATGACCGGCCAGGATCTCAGGCAGGATCTCGGCCTTCAGGGTGGTCAGGATATCGGATGTGGAGGCCAGGTGGGGATCGATCGCCGCGGTGACGTTCACCGCGCGACGCCTGTCCACGCGCTTGATCTCGGCGTATCCGCGCCCGGGCTGGACGACGGCCACGGCGCCGAAGGGGATCTCGCGTCCCCCCGCGGCACGGATCCTCATCTGTTCGAGATCCTCCAGGGAGCGGCGTTCCTCTTGCGGATAGCGCACCATCACGCGGATGTCGTCTCGGCCCCGGATGACGCGCTGCGCTTCCTCGCCATAGAACGCCTGGCGAACCTGATGAGCAAGGTCGGACAGCGTCAACCCGAGAGCCTCGGCGGCGGGCTTGATGCCGAGTCGGAGTTCGTGCTTGCCTTCGCGAAAGGAGTCGGCCACCTCGGAGACGCCCGCATACTGTCGCAGACGCGATTTCAATCCCTCTGCGGCTGCGCGGATCTCGGGGATGTTCGGTCCCGTGAACTGGACGTTGATGTCCTCGCCCGGAGAAAAGAGCGATGACGTGAAGACCAGCGACACGGCGTCCGGGATCGACCCCGTCAACTGCCGCCACCGATCGGCCATGGCCGTGCTGCTGATCGCGCGCTCCTCGGCGGGCAGTAACTCGACGGCGACTTCCCCGAGATGGGAGGCGATGACCCGCTGGGTGAACAGGCCGGCGTTGCGGGACTGGACCCTGCTGTAGGGATGCTCGCCGATGGTGGAGATGACGTGTCGAAACGGATCCTGGCCCGTCTCTTCGATGACCTCCCGGCGCAACCGGGCCGCGGAACGCTCGATGGCCGCGACCGCCTCGGAGGTGAACTCCGGGGGCGTGCCTCGAGGTAACGTCAATTCCGCCGATATGATCTCCGCCTCGACGGCGGGAAAGAACTCGAAGTGGATCCACTCGCCTCCCACCAGGCCAGCCGTGATGATGAGAGATGCCAGCGCGAGCGAAAGCGTGAGGTAGCGCCATCGTAGGCTGGACTCGAGCAGAGGCCGGTAGACGTGGTTGATGATGTGATCGATCCCCGATGCGAAACGTGCCTGGAAACGCCGCCAAGGTCCGGGACGATCGGCGATGGCCCGGCGGGGCATGTGCGACAGATGGGAGGGTAGGATCAGCATCGCCTCGGTGAGAGAGAACAAGAGACAGGGGATGACGATGAGCGGGATCACGCCCATGACCTCCCCGATGGTCCCCGGCACGCTGAGGAGTGGCACGAAAACGGCCACGGTGGTCAGCACGGCGAAGACGACCGGGAGGGCGACCTCCTGCGCTCCCTCGATCGCGCCGCGAAGTCCCTGGCGGTGCCGCTGCCGGTGGGTGAAAACATTCTCGCCCACGACGATGGCGTCATCGACCACGATCCCCAGGACCACGATGAAGGCGAACAACGAGATCAGGTTGATGGAGACGCCGAGGGCCGGCATCATCCAGAAGGCGCCCAGGAACGAGATCGGGATCCCGAGGCTGACCCAGAAGGCGAGCCGGAACCGGAGGAAAAGTGCCAAGATAATGAAGACGAGAATGAAGCCGGTCCGTCCATTGCGCACCAGCAGATCGAGGCGGTCCCGGAGCACCTTGGAGGAGTCCTGCCAGGTCGTCAGGTGGATCCCCTCCGGCACCGACATCTGCGCCTCGCGCAGGTAGCGTTTGACCTTGGTCGCGATGCCCAGGGCGTCCTCATCGCCGGTGCGGAATACCTCGACCTGCACGGCCGGCTTGCCGTCGAATCGGGCGAACTGATCCGTTTCCGCGAATCCGTCAACGACCCGCGCGACGTCCGCGAGCCGAACGAGCGTTCCATCCGGCTTGCTGAGCAGAACGAGGTCCTCGAACTCCCGCCCGCGGTAAGCTTGCCCCTTGGTTCGCAGCAGGATCTCCCGGCTGGTCGTCTTGAGCGAGCCTCCGGGCAGATCGAGTGAAGAATCCCGGATCGCTCGCGCGACGCGGTCGAGGGTGAGGGCGTATCGGCGGAGAGCCGTCTCGGAAACCTCGACGGCGATCTCGTAGGGACGCGCGTTGGCAAGCTCGACCTGGCTGACACCCGGCAAGTCCGTGATACCGTCGCGGACTCGTTCGGCAACGACCCGTAGGGTCGCTTCGTCCGCGTCACCCCAGATGGCCACGTTGACCACCTGCCGCCGGTTCGTGAGCTCGCGAATGACCGGCTTCTCGGTTTCCTCCGGGAAGGTGTCGATGGCGTCGACCCGGGCCTTGATGTCATCCAGCACGGCGCGCGCGTTGCTGCCGGTGCGTAACTCGGCCAGGACCCTGCCCACTCCTTCCGAAGCGGTGGAGGTGATCTTCTTGATCCCATCGAGTCCCTGGATGGCCTCCTCGATCCGCACGCAGACCGATTCCTCGACCTCCTCAGGGGTCGCGCCGAGATACTTGACCTCGACGGAGATCTGATCCAGGGAGAACTCGGGAAAGACCTCCTGCCTGATGGAAAGGATGGATAACGCGCCCGCCGTCATGATGAGCACCATCAGGAGATTCGCGGCCACCGGGTTGCCGGCGAACCATGTGATCAGGCGGTTCACGGCGTCGCCCCGGGGCTCGGGGTGGACGGCGCGATCCGGTCGGAGGCGATCGTGCGGACCCGCATTCCGTCCGTCACCGCTTCGAGGGGAGACAGGCAGACCCGGTCGCCGTCCGCCAACCCGGAGCGGACGATGATCTCGGTGCGCGTGGTGCGAACAAGATCGACCCGCCGGAAGCGAAGCCGATTCTCCTCGTCGATGATGAGGACCTTGCGATCCGCTCGCAGGGCGGCTCGCGGGAGGACGATGACATCGTGCAGAAGCTTCCCTTCGATCTCGGCTTCGACGAACATGCCGACGGCGAGGGGTGGGCTGTCCGGATCCGCGCGGCGCCTGTAAGGCTCCTTGACACGTGCGACGACGTGGACGAGCCGGCTCGTCGGATCGATTTCACCCTCGGTTCGGACGATCCGTCCCTGCCAGGTATGAACCTGTCCCGTGAAGATCGCGCGCAGGGTGATCCTGGGGCCGCTCCTGCTGCCCGGGTCTCGCCGAAAAGCCAGCGGGAGATCGAGGAAGGCCAGGTCCGAGTCGGGAAGCGGAAGGCGGACCTCGGCGAAATCGACCGCGTAGATCGTGGCGAGCGGGGTCCCCGCCATGACGAACTGGCCGACATCGACCAGTTTTTCGCGGACGCGGCCGTTGTAGGGGGCTCGGACCCGGGTTCGCTCGAGATCCCGTCGTGCTTTCCCGAGATCGGCCTCGGCGGCCGCCAGCGCGGCGCGCGCCTCGGCGACCTGCAGCTCATGCAGCGTGAGAGGTGTGGCCTCCGTGGCCTGCGCGAGATCCTTCCACTCACGACGGGCGATCTCCGCTTCGGCCTCCTCGCGCGCCAGATTCAACCGTGATCGGGCCACCTCGGCCGTGATGCGGATCACGGCCTCGCGATAATCGAGTGGGTCGACGGTCAGGAGGACGTCACCGGAGCGGAAGAAACCACCGGGCGCGAACGACGGTGCCACCGAGACCACGCGTCCGGGAACCTCGGCCATCAGGGAGCTCTGCGTCCGCGGACTGACGGTTCCCTGGCTCCTGACCGTGAGTCGCCGGTCCACTCGCTTCGCGTACTGAATCCTCACGAGGGGCGAGAGCTCGCGAGACGGCCGTTTCTGGGCGCGGGGATGAGCCTTGATCATGATGAAGGCGACGGTGGACGCGACGGCCAGGACCGCGAGGGGAGCCAGGGCCTTCCAGGGGAATCTCGAAGGGCTCATCTTGCCGTGGCCTCCCGTGTCATAGAGAATCCCCCGCCGAGCGCCAGATAGAGATCGACCCGGTTCTGTAGTCTCGACCGGCGGGCGGCCAACCAGGAGCTTTCCTCGGCGAGGGCCCGCCGCTGGGCCTCCAACACGGTGATGTAATCGTGCAGCCCACGGCGGTACCGATCCTGGGCGAGCTCGCGCGCGGAGCGGGCCTGCCGGGTCGCGAGATCGAGGTGGTGCTCGCGTTGCGCCAGGAACCGCTCGGCGGCCAGCGCGGATTCGACCTCGCGGTACGCCGCCAGCGCCGTGCCGGCGAACACCTCGAGCGCCTCGTCGACCAGTGCACGGGAGCGGTCGATCCCTCGCCGCAGGCGGCCGCCCTGAAAGAGGGGCTGGACGATACCGCCGAGAATCGACCACACGCGGAAATCGCTGTCCACGAGATCCCGCAGCTGGTTACTCGAGGTCCCGCCGCTCCCGGTCAGACTGAACCGCGGGTAAAGCGCCCGGCGAGCGGCGGCGAGGCGCTGATCGGCCGCGATCAGGCGGCGCTCGGCCGATACCAGATCGGGGCGCCGGGCCAGCAGGTCCGCGGGAAGGCCGGCGGGCACCGGCGGGGGAGTATCCGGTAGAGTCCGACCGAGCGGGAGCCCTCCCGCCGGATAGCGCCCGAGCAGGGTCTGGAGCTGGCGTACGTCCGCGTCCAGTTCCTGACGTCTCTGGTGGAGGAGAGCCTTGGCACTCTCCAGGTTCGACCGCGAAAGGCGCAGATCGAGACTCGGCCTGAGACCTCGCTCATATCGCTCGCGCACCTGTTCGGAGGAGGCGCGCCAGTTCGCGACCGTGGATTCCGCCAGGGCCACCTGCTGGCCGGCCTCGATCGCGGCGAACCATGCCTTGGCCGTCTGGCCTGCCAGAGACAGACGCGCGGCGTGGAAATCGGCGTCCGTCGCCTGCGCGTCGGCCATCGCCGCGCGTGTTCCGGCCCGGAGTCGGCCCCAGAGATCCGCTTCCCAGACCACATCGAGTGACGCACCGAGGCTCGTGGACTGCGTTCTCAGAACGGTTCTCTCCCCGCCGGGCACCGGGAATCCGATGAAATTCTGCCGCCGGCGTGATCCCGACACGCTCACCTGGGCCTCGGGGCTCAGGTCGGCGCCGGCGATTCTGGCATCGGCGATGGCGCGGCGGATCCTCGCCGCGGCTGCTCGCAAGTCGTGGTTGTTCGCGAGGGACTCTTCGACGAGACGAGTGAGTGCTTCGTCGTGGAAGTCCCTCCACCAGGCCTCGTCGATGAGATCCGATCGCGGTCGCGGCGCACGGCCCTCGGCTTGCCAGCTGTCCGGGACCTCGATGCCCAGCTCGACACGCCCCAGTGGCGGCGGCTTGGCGCAGGCGGCCGCGAGCAACAGGCAGGCGACAAGGAAGTCAGGCCGGGGCCGCCGCATCAGTCGCCCCCCTCCCACCGCGCATTCGTGGAGGCCTGCAAGCCCGCGAGGACGAACCGGACGAGAGAATCGAAGATGGCGTCGGCATCCCAGGCGCGATGCTCCTGCCGGGCGAGACAGGGCGCGTTCTCGTTCCATATGAGAATGTGAGCCATCGTGCCGATGACGAAATGCATCCGCCAGTGAAGATCAACGGCATCGAGATGGGGCAGGGAGCGAGCCAGTGCGGACGAGAATCGTTTCAGCCCCTCCTCGAACTGCTCCAGGAACCGGCTCTGGATCCTCGGGTTGGCCTCCGAGTACATCCGGCCGGCCAGCTTCATGAAATTCGCGCCATGCGACCCCCAACGCCGGGCCCTCTGGAAAGGAGGCAGAAGGAAAGCGCGCAGCACTTGATCGACCGGGGGGGGAGCGGGCTCCGCCTGGAGCTCGATCGCATCCAGCCGCTCGAGCCGTTCCCTGTTCACCGGTCCCAACCGCCGGGCGAGCACGGCCGAAAGCAGGGCCTCCTTCGACCCGAAGTGATAGTGCACGGACGCGAGGTTCGCGCCGGCCTCGGCCGTGAGGGCTCTCAGGGAGGTCGCGGGGAAGCCTCGTTCCGCGAAGAGATGCTCGGCCGCATCGAGCAGGCGTGTCTTCGTCCCGTCGGTCGGCATGGATCGGCTCCTCATTCAAACGTTCGTATCAATCATACGGATGAATGGAGCCCCGGTCAACTCCTGACTGGACCCAGGATCCGAGCCTCACGGCCTCGATCGGCCCTGGACAGCCCGATCGCGGGCCGAAATCAGAGGCCGAGGATCAGGATACTCACGCTGCGAGAGCGTGGGCCGTCCATCTCCACCAGGAGGACGCTCTGCCAGCGGCCGAGGCCCAGGCGCGATCCGCTCAGTGGCAGGTGTACGCTGTGGCCGAAAAGGATCGATGTAAGGTGAGCCTGTGCGTTATCGTCAATCCGGTCGTGGTCGAAGGGGGCCTGCTGGCCGAGCGGGTCGAGCAGCTTCGTGGCCAGCCGCTCGATGTCCCCGCGAAGACCGGCTTCGTCCTCGTTGATGGTGATCCCACAGGTCGTGTGGGGGGCGGACACGACCACGAGTCCCTGGTCGATGCCGCACGCAGCGATCTCCT
>JBHHZN010000082.1:0-8736 GCA_046758155.1 Acidobacteriota bacterium
GTTCAACGACGTCCTGATCGCGGATCGCGGCACGGGGGAGAGCCTCGGGTTCATCGATCTCGCGCCACTGGCGACGAACTCGTCCGGGACCCCCCGCGCCGACAGCCTCGTCGAGGCGGACGGCCTCGTCCTCGTCAGCCTGCAGAACGTGGACGCCGCGTTCGTCGAGTACGGCCCGGGGATCCTGGCCGTCGTGGATCCGACGACCGATCGCATCCTGTCGCGGATCACGATGGTCGGGCGCAACCCGTTCGGGCCGCCCGCCGTCCATCCCGCAACCGGCCGCCTGTACTTCGCCATGGCGGGGATCTTCCAGGGCAGCCTTGACCGCGAGCTCAGCGGCGGCATCGAGGTGATCGATCCGAACACCCTGACGACGCTCGGCTTGATCGTGGACGACGACGACCTCGGCGGAAACATCTCGGCGGCGGCGCTCGCCCGCGCGGGAGGAACCATCATCGGGTACTGCGTCGTCACCTTGCCTTCCGGCGTCAACGTCGTGCGGTCCTTCGATCCGGACACCGGCGCGATTTTTCCCGCCACCGTCTTTCAGTCGGCGGCCTTCCTGCCCACGCTTGCCTCCGACGGTGACGGTTTTCTGCTCATCCCCGTGCACGACATCAACGACCCTCGCCTCGCCGTGCTGGACGCCGGCAGCGGGCGAATCGTCGCCTCGCTGAGGTTGTCTCTCCCACCCTTCTCGATCGCCGTGCTCACCCGCGGCTTTCTGGGCGACTGACCGGTGGCGGTGCCGGGTGAGCGGCTACATACTGGAGCTCTGATGATCAGAGCCGAACCTCCCCGCGCCTCGTTCAGGAGATCCACGATGAAGAAGATCCTTCGACTCGTCCTCTGCCTCGGCGCCGCCCTGGGCGCGCTTGCGGGAGCCTCGCGCGCCGAGAGCCTCACGCTGAGCGTGGACCGGGCGACCACCCTGCGGTTCCTGCGCGCCGCGACTCCCTACAGCATCGATGTCTCCAAGCTGGGCATCACGGAAACACTCACCTTCTATCATCCGAGGGAGTTGCGATTCGAGGACGGTCACGTTCGCCTCCGGGTCGACTGTCGTGGAGCACCGATCGCCTTCTCGGCCGAGCTGGCGCCGACCATGAGCATCCGGTTCGATCATCTGAAGAACGCCTTCGTGGCCAAGGTCGAAACGATGCCGGTGCGCATCGCGGGGCTGGGCACGATCCTCCTGGATGAGTACATGGAGCCGATCGTGATCCCGGTGACCTTCTCGTCCCCGCTCGATATCGGCGTGCCCGGCCTGTCGGTGGCAACCATCGTCCGGGGTCTCAGTGTTCTGGAGGACCGGATCGAGGCGAAGGTCGACCTCGTCTTCCATAAGGAAGAGACGCCCGCGCGGACTTCATCCGCACGCTGAGGCCGCCGGGCGCGGGCCGCGGCGGCGCGCCTTCCTGGGCCCGAGGGCCGAACCGATGTATGATGGCGGCGAACGCCTTGCGGGGACCGTGTTCCCGGGGCGTCCCGCAGCCGCGGGCCGGTCGCCGGAAAACGGATCCCGGGCCCGCGCAGGCGCCACGATCCGCTTTTCTCAAGAGGAGGTCGAGATATGGGGCAGCCCGTCGTGCACTGGGAGTTCTGGTCGGCGGAGCCGGCAAAGATCGGGGATTTCTACGCGAAGGTCTTCGACTGGCGGATCCGGCACATCCAGGAGATGGACTACCGTCTCGTGGAAACCGGTGGAGACCACGGTATCAACGGCGGCATCATGAAGCCCAAGAAGGGACCTTGGCCGGGCAACATGGCCCTGTACATCGACGTGGATGACCTGGAGACGTACTGCACGAAGATCAAGGAGGCGGGAGGGGAGATCCTGGTCGACAGGATGGACGTGCCGGGGGTCGGATCGTTTTCCCTGTTCAAGGATCCCGATGGTCGTGTCCTCGGCCTCTGGAAACAGAATCAGTAGCCCGGTAGGCGTGGGCTCTGACATCGAATGAGGCGATAAGCTTGCTGCGCGCGGAGTGGATCGTGGTATTCTGGTGAAGAGGAGATCATGGCCTTTGTCGATCGGAGAGCACTCCGCGACGTCCGCCATGCCCGATGCCCGCCATGGGGGGGTGAACAGCACGCAAGGACAGACGATGAGGAAACCCTCCACACTCGCTTTCTCGGATCCGGAGGAGTCGATGGGAGGGCCGGAAGCCGGAGCGTACCGGCCGGGGCAGGCCGGGATGTATCCCGTGGGTTCGCTCGCTCGGCCCGCGAGGCTGGAGGCAGGAGACACGCCGGTGACGGATCGATACCGATGGGACTGATCCATTCCACGCAGGATGGCATCATCACCATCACGGCGAAAGGCGCGTTCAATGTCGAGCAGATTCGAACGACGTTTTCCGAGATCCGCGCGGCCTGTGAAGACCGCGCCGTGGCGCGGATCCTCATCCTTGAGCAGGGATCCCGGTTCGACCCATCGCAGGCCGATGTCGAGGAGATCGTTCAGATCCTGACGGCCTTGTTCGACGACCGTGCGGTGCGCATCGCCCTCGTGGCGCGCAAGGGCCTCCACTTCGGACTCGGCAGGATGGTCTGCGCGCACGCCTCGATGAACAACCTTCCCTTCACGACCTACCGTGACCGGGCGAAGGCCCAGGACTGGTTACAGCAGGCTTGATCCCCGGGAGGCGGCGACCCGGATGCGCCGGAGGACGCGACCGTGACCGGATCCGCGCGCCCACGCCGGCGGGAGGACACCCCGATGCGCGGGCGGCCACCCGGTCGCGGGAATAGGCCGCCCGTGGCTTGCCGTTAAGGGGGGGAGAATCGTATGGTTGCCCCCCGGTAGCCTCGCGTGCAGGGGTGGCGCCGGGGTTTTCCGGACCATCCGCCGGGGGCGCCTTCGCCCGGCGGGCATCCCCGTCCCTGGCAAAGGAGCGGAAAGTGCCTTACATCATAGCCGTTCTCCTGGGATTGTTCCTGGCGTACGCCAACGGGGCCAACGACAACTTCAAGGGAGTCGCCACACTGTTCGGCACCGCGACGAGCGATTACCGCGGCGCCCTGGCCTGGGCCACCGTCACGACCGCCCTGGGATCCTTGACGGCGCTGGTGGTGGCGCGCGGGCTGCTCGGGACCTTCTCCGGCAGAGGGCTGGTTCCGGCCGAGGTCGTCTCAGACCCGCGCTTCGCGGTGGCCGTCGCGCTGTCGGCCGGCGTCACGGTTCTGCTGGCGACATGGCTCGGTTTTCCGATCTCCACCACGCATGCCCTGATCGGAGCGTTGCTGGGGGCAGGATGGCTGGCATCTCCCTCGGGAGTGAACATGGCCCATCTGGGCGGCGGCTTCTTGGTCCCCCTTCTGGCCAGCCCGTTCATCGGCGCCCTCCTGACGCTCGCCCTGTATCCTCTCCTCAGCTCGGTGCGGTGCAGGCTCGGAGTCGAACACGAGACTTGCGTTTGCGTCGATCGGAAGGTGGTGGCCACACTTCCCGGCAACATCGGCGCCCAGCAGGCGATGGCGGCCGTGAGCCTGCCCACGCTGCGCGTCGGGACGGTCCCCTCCTGCATGCTCCGCTACCGGGGCAACCTGCTCGGATGCAGCGCCGAGTCGATTCTCGGCGGCCTGCATTACGTGAGCGCCGGCATCGTCAGCTTCGCCCGCGGTCTCAACGACACGCCGAAAATCGCCGCCCTGCTGCTCATCGGGAGTGTGCTGCACCCCGGGGCCGCTCTCGTCGGGGTGGGAGCGATGATAGCGATCGGCGGCGTTCTCAGCGCTCGCCGTGTCGCCGAGACGATGTCGCACCGGGTGACCCGGATGAACTCCGGTCAGGGGGCGACCGCCAACTTCGTCACTGGGTTGATCGTCGTCGGTGCCTCGTACCTGGGTCTTCCCGTCTCGACGACTCACGTCTCGTGCGGCTCGCTGTTCGGCCTCGGAGCGGCGACCCGCCAGGCTCGATGGGCGACAATCGGTCATATCGTCCTGGCGTGGATCATCACGCTTCCGCTGGCAGCCGCCCTCGCGGCGTTGGTCCTGGCCGCCTCCCGGACGGTTCTCTGATCGGTCCCACCGGCTCGAGGCCGCAGCCTGCGAGCCCGGCCTCCGCCTGCAGCCGTGACGCACCGACCCGCTCATCCGCCGGCCCTATCCTGAGGCTACCCGGTCGGGCCGCCCTTGCCGCCCGCCTCGGCCGGCTCTCAGCCGGGCGTGTCGCTGTCGGGTCCGCCCGGCGTGGCGTAGGGCATACCGGTGGAGGGATCCTCGAGCACCCGTAAGGGCGCCTCGAAAACCTCCTGCAGGAGCTCGGCGCGGATGACCTCTTTCGCGGTCCCGTCGGCGCGGATCCGGCCGTTTTTCATCAGCACGATCCGCGGGCAATAGCGGGCCGCCAGATTGATATCATGCGAGGTCGTCAGGATCGTCAGCCCGCGCGAGCGGTTCAGATCCGAGAGCCGGTCGTAGATCTCCAGTCTGTGCCGGATGTCGAGAAACGCTGTCGGCTCATCGAGCAACAGGAGCTTCGGTTGCTGGGCGAGCGCCCGCGCGATGAACGCCAGCTGGCGCTCGCCACCGCTGAGGTTCGACAGCAGCCGTCCCGAGAAAGGCAGCATCCCGGTGCACAGAAGGGCCTCTTGGGCCGCGTGGATATCCTCGGGCCCCTCCAGGCTGAACAGCCCGAGGTACGGCGTGCGTCCCATGAGGACGGTCTCCATCACGGTGAAGTCGAAGGTCGCGCTGGTATCCTGCGGCACCACGCCGATCAGCCGGCCCCGTTGCCTGGGCCGGAGTCGCTCGAGCGGCCGGCCGGCGATCATCACCCGGCCCGCGTCGGGCTTGAGCGCCCCCGAGAGCAGCTTCAAAAGGGTCGTCTTGCCCGATCCGTTCGGCCCGAGCAGGGCCACCATCTCGCCGGTGCGGATCACCAGGTCGATCCCCCGGAACAGGTCGGCCTCGGGGTAGCCGAAGTGCAATCCGGCCACCGAGAACCCCGCAAGGGGCGGTTCGGCGGCGTCCCGGGCGGCCCGTCCGCTCATGAGCCCGAGCCCACACCCAGCCGGGCGAACAGCCACAGGA
Organism: Acidobacteriota bacterium; assembly: GCA_046758155.1. Lineage (GTDB taxonomy): Bacteria > Acidobacteriota > Polarisedimenticolia > JACPZX01 > DASXTC01 > JBHHZN01. Next base: position 5,044 of record JBHHZN010000082.1, read on the forward strand.
AGCAGGGCCCGCCGAACAGCGCCGTGATGACGCCGACCGGGATCTGGGCCGGCGCGAACAGCCAGCGCGCCGCCGTATCGGCCAGGATCAGGATCAGGCCTCCCAGCAGCGCTGACGCCGGCACCAGCAGGCGATTGTCCGGGCCGAACAGCACGCGCCCCAGGTGCGGCACCATCAACCCCACGAATCCGACCAGACCGGCCAGCGAGACCGCCGCGGCCGTGATGACCGACGCGACGATCAGCGACGCGATCCGCAGGCGGGGTACGTTGACACCGAGAAGGCCCGCCTGCTCCTCGCCGCCGGACATGACGTTGAGCCCCTGGCCCATCAACCCGAGCGCCACCAGTCCGGGAGCCAGACAGGAATAAACCAGGACCAGCTCGCCGGTGGTGGGGGAGGAGAGGTTGCCGATGAGCCAGTACATCGTCCCCGCGTACCGGCTGAAGTCCGCCATCGTGATGATGAACATGATGGCCGCCATGATCGTGGCGTTCATGACGACGCCCATCAGGATCATCGTCTCGGGCAGAAGCCGCCCCCGGCGGCGCGCGAGGGCCAGCAACAGGACGACCGCCCCCAGCGCCCCGATGAACGCCGCCGCGGGGCGCAACATGAGAACGTACAACCCGGTGACCGGCGCGAGCGCCCCGGCGAGAATCGCCCCCAGCCCGGCGCCTCCCGAGATCCCGAGGATGTACGGATCGGCCAGCGGGTTGCGGAGGATGGCCTGGAAGCAGACACCGGCGGCGGACAGGCAGGCGCCCACGGCCGCCGCCAGAAGGATCCTGGGCAGGCGCACCCGGAAGAGGATCGTCCTGGAGGCGGCCGTCCGGTCGGAAGCCGTCAGCAGATCCCAGAAACCGACATCGGTCGATCCGAGAGCCAGGCTCACGAGCAGGACGGACGCGAGCGCGACCGCCAGGATCCCGAGGATCGTCGCGGCACGCAGGAGAGTGAAGCGGCGGCCGCCCGCGCGATCCCGCGCGGATGCCGTCACCGTTCGTCCGGTCAACATAGAGCCGGATCCTGCCACATCGAGCCGGGCGCGTGGCGGACAGCCCGGATCCCGAGGAACGAGGAGCCGCAGGGCGTGCCGGGCTCCCGGTCCACTCGCGGCGGGCAGCGCCCGAGGCGCGGGTGGGCGGAAGCCGGGGTCGAGCGGGTCGTCGCCGGCGTCACGCCCGCGTCGGCGCCGCCGAGAAGGTTTCTTGACATGGCGTTCAGCGGCTTCCTACCATCGCTCGACGCCATGAGCCTGCAAGTCGACACCGAACGCCTGCAACGGATCCTGTCGGCCTCCCTGCCGGCGGATGCCGCCGGGGCCGAGCTGTTCATTGAATCGCGCCTCGGCGTCTCTGTCGAATTGTCGGCCCCGGGAGACGGCCTCGGAGAATCCCGCTCGGATATCGAGAGGCGGCGCGAATCCGGAGCCCACCTGCGGCGATTCTTCGAGAAACGCCACGAGTCGTTCGTGCTGGATGCCCCGACGAGCGCGTCGATCGAGGCTCTCGTCCTGCACCCGGAAGCGATCACCGCCTCCTGGGTGTCGGAAGAGGTGCACGTGGGAGTCCCACGGCCGGATCCCGGTCCCCTCGCCCCGGGCGCGGATCGATTGGATGCCATCGATTCGACATCATCGGGTCCCTGGTCCGCATCGTTCCTGGAGGCGGCCACGACACTGCTCGAGGGATGGCTCCAAGCGCTCGATCGGCGAATGCGCTCATCGGGCGCGATCTTCCGGGCCACGGCCAGCCTCGATGGGCAGGTGCAGGATGTGATCGTCCTGTCGGCCGGCGACGACCCGAAGCGCGACACGCGCTCGTTCGTCGATGCCGTCCTCAGGCTCGACCTGACGCGGGCTCGACGAACCATCTCGGTGCGCCAGGCACTGAGCTCGCTCAGCCTCACGGGGCTAGCGGCCTCGGCCGGCGGCGCGGGCGACCTCGCGGCCGAGCTGCACCGCCGCGCTCTGGAGCGGATGGACGCGATCGCCCCTCCACGGGAGGAATTGCCCGTCATCTTCGCCTCGCCGTCCGGGGGGTTCCTGCTTCACGAGGTCTGCGGCCATCTGCTCGAGGCCGACCATATCATCCGCGGGACCTCACCGTTCGTCGCGGCGCGAGGCAAGTCGATCGCCTCGCAGCTCTTGACGCTGTCGGACGATGGAGCCATCGAGGGGATGCGCGGCTCGTTGCTGTTCGACGACGAGGGAGCAACCACGCGACGCACGCCGCTCATCCTGGGCGGAAAGCTCGCCGGCTTCCTTTCGGACCGCCTGACGGCGTTCTCCACCGGAGGGGCCTCCACCGGCAACGGCCGGCGCCAGACCTACCGCGACACGCCGATGCCGCGGACCACGAACCTGATCATCGAGCCGGGCGACGAAGACTCCGCCCATATCTTGAGCGGCACAGGTCGCGGATTGCTCGTCGAACGCCTGGGACGAGGTCACGTGGAGCCGGCGACCGGCCATTTTGCTCTGGCGGTCGAGGAGGCTCACCTGATCGCCGGCGGCCGAGTGGATGCGCCCGTCGCGGGCGCGGTGCTGCATGGACGGGCCGCCGACATGCTTCCGGCGATCGATGCGATCGGCTCCGACCCGCGCGTCGACCGGGGTTCGCCTCGCTGTATCAAGCAAGGCCAGGCCGTCCGGTTCGGGATTCTCCAGCCGACGCTCCGCGTGCGATCCCTGATGGTATCGGATCGATGAGACGGATCACGGCTCGTCTCCTGGAACGCAGCCTGGCCTCCGGAGCCCGCAGCGCCGAGGCGTACGCCAAGATCGGCGAGACGCTCGGCGTGGGACTGGATGCCGCGTCCGGCCTCCAGGCCACGCACACCGCTGAAGGGGGAATCGGCCTGCGGGTCTTCCGGGACAACGGCGCCGAGGGGTTCGCGTGCGCCTGCGGGGCGCGCGCCGGAGGAACCGATGAAGCCCGGCTCGTGGAGGCCGCGATCGCCGCCGCGCGATCGCCACGGGAACCCTTCCCCCTTGCCCGTGGGAAGGTCCGCGACGAGCGAGGCCTCGGGATCTTCGACCCGCGTCTCGAGACGGCCACCCAGGCGGACCTCGAGGAGCTGCTCGAGGAGACGACCGCCGAGACCATGCGGATCGACCCGCGCGTGCGCCGGCTCGACACCGCCTTCCTGGCGGCCTCGACGTCGCGCGTGCGGATCGACAACACGGAAGGGTTCACCGGCAGCTACAAGCAGACGCTCTTTCATCTCCGCATGGGAGTCGACGCCCGCGATGCGGACAGGTCGATCCTGGTCGGGCAGTCACAGACGGCCAGGCGCCTGACGGCCTTTTCGCCGACGTTGTTCGCCGACCGCACCGCTCGGCTGGCGATCACGACCCTCGAAGGGCGACCGCCCGCGACCGGACGCTTCCCCGCGCTGCTGGCTCCGCGCGCAGCGATCGAGCTGCTGAGACTCTTCGCCGGAACGCTCCCTCCGGCGGGCCTCGCGGCGGGCCGGCGTGTGGCCGCCCCGGCTGTGAGCATCATCGATGACGGCCGGTTGCCCGGCGGTGTCCACCGCCAGCTTGCCGAGGTCGTCGTCGCGCAGCTCCATGGCGGTTCCCGTGGCGATGACGGCCATCTCCTTGTCGGGCGTGTCGATCGAGGCGTTCTCGGGGCTGACGGGGACGTAGGGACGCGCGATGCGCTCGTAGGGAGCGGGCGACTTCCA
>JBHHZN010000083.1:0-8723 GCA_046758155.1 Acidobacteriota bacterium
ACCCCCGAGGAGCTCGATCGGCGGAGGAAGCAGCATGCGCCGCGGGGCAAGGGCTGGAAGTACGACCGGAGCTGCCGCAAGCTGCCCCCCGAGCAGGTCCGGCGCCTCGAGGCCGAAGGAAGGCCGAGCTGCTTGCGTTTTCTGACCCCGAAAGGATCGACCGCCTTCGATGATCTCGTCCATGGGATCATGACGGTCGATAACGCGGAGATCGAGGACTTCGTCCTGGTTCGCAGCGACGAGACTCCGACTTACAATCTCTCCTGTGTCTGCGATGACATCGACATGCGCATCACACACGTGATCCGCGGTGATGATCACATCTCCAACACGCCCAAGCAGATCCTCTTGTATCGGGCCCTGGACGCCCGCGCGCCGCGGTTCGGTCATCTCCCGCTGATTCTCGGCCCGGACAGGAAGCGTCTGTCGAAGCGCCACGGCGCGGTCTCCGTGACACAGTATCGACGGGCGGGTTATCTGCCCGAGGCGCTCGTGAACTTCCTGGCGCTTCTGGGATGGTCTCCCGGCGGTGATCGGGAGCTGATGCCCATCGACACGCTGATCCGGTTGTTCTCGTTCGAGGGTGTGGGCGGGCGCGGAGCCGTCTTCGATGCCGACAAGCTCCTCTGGATGAACGGCGAGTACATCAGGCGCCTGGAGCCCTCCGAGCTCGCCTCGCGGGTGAGGCCATGGCTGGAAGCGGAGGGTCTCTGGCAGGAATCGCTGGCCGGTGAGCGGCGGGAGTGGCTCGAGAGTCTCCTCCAGATGCTCAAGGGTCGCTGTCCTCTTCTGGCCGACCTGGCGCGCTCGGCGAGGCCGTTTCTGACCAGCCGGTTCGACTACGATCCGGACGCCGTCGCCAAGCGCTTCAGCGGCCCCGAGGTCGCGCGACACCTGGCGCTCCTCGAGCGCGTCCTCTGCGCGGTGGAGCCGTTCGACGAGGCGACCTGCGAGGCGGCTCTGCGCGGACTGGCCGAGAAGCAGGGCGTCAAGGCGGCCACGCTGATCCATCCTGCCCGCGTCGCCTTGACCGGCTCGAATGTCAGCCCGGGACTTTTCGAAGTGATGGCCCTCATGGGGCGTGAGTCGGTGGTGGCGAGACTCCGCCGAGCCGTCCATTACATCCAGGAGCACTCGACTTGAGACGAAAGCGGTCGGATTCCTCCTGCCTGGGCCCATCCTTCTTGACGGTCGAGCGGGGCCACGAGTAGAATGCCGCCCTCACTGCGGGATCGTCCAATGGTAGGACGCATGACTCTGGATCATGTTATCGGGGTTCGAATCCCTGTCCCGCAGCCATCCCCTCCGGCGTACGGCTCCGATGAAGCGAGTTCTCCGGCCCTGCCGATGGCGTGGTTGTCCGTCCCGAGAGGCTATGCTACGGTCTATCTTGGTTTTTCAAGGAGTTAAGCCACGAACCAGGAAACCCCTGCTGTGCCTACCGGTACCGATCGCTCGCTCTACAAGCGAGGGCTTGCCGTTCTCGGCTGGCTGGCCGCGCTCGCCCTTCTGGCGGTGGCCTTCTTCGCCGGCAGCCTGTACATCGCGGTCAGGACGGTTTTCACGGGGAGGGAGCTGACGGTTCCCGACGTCGTGGAATTGTCCCTCGATGAGGCGCGAGCCAAGTTGAACGAATCCGACCTGTATCTGGAGGTCACCTCCCGTCGCTACGATGAGCACGTGGCCGCCGGGGTCGTGCGCGCGCAGGCGCCGCCGCCCGGGGCTGCCATCAAACCGAACCGGAAAGTCCGTGTCAGCGTCAGTCTCGGCCCGGTGAAGGTCGAGGTGCCGGACGTCCGGGGACAGACTTTGAGGACAGCGAGGCTCCAGCTCCAGCGCCAAGGGCTCCCCGTCGGGCACGTGACGTTCACCCACGAACGCGATGTCGCCCCCGACCTGGTCATCGCGCAGGAACCCCCGCCCTCGACGGATGGTCAGGCGGGGGACGCTGGGTCGGCCCGCAGCGCGCGGCCCGGATGGGACGGCCATCTGGATCTGCTGGTGAGCAGGGGGCCGGAGGAACCGGTGTTCGTCATGCCCGATCTCATTGACCGGCCGGTCTCGCAGGTGCGGGAATTCGCCGACCGTGCCGGGCTCAGGCTGGGAGCCGTGAGGACGAAACGAATCCTCGCGATGCCGCGCGGCCGTGTCGTCCGGCAGTACCCGCAGGCCGGGTATCCGATCGGCAAGCATGACATCATCAGTCTCGTCCTGAGCGAGTAGGAGCTGCTGCCATGGCGTTGCTCGTGCCTTCGATCCTGTCGGCTGATTTCAGCCGCCTGGCCGAGCAGATCCATGCGGTCGAGCGCGCCGGAGTCGAGATGCTCCACGTGGACGTGATGGACGGGCACTTCGTGCCCAACATCACGATGGGGCCGCCCGTGCTGCGGTCGATCCGGGCGGCGACGAAGCTGAAACTGGATGTGCATCTGATGATCGAGAATGCTGATACGTTCATCGACGCTTTCGCCGGGGCAGGCGCCGACATGATCTCGGTCCACGTCGAGGCGTGCCCGCACCTGCACCGAACGGTGACGAGCATCAAGGCGCACGGCTGCAAGGCGGGCGTCGTTCTCAACCCGGCCACGCCGCTGGAGAGCCTCGAGGAGATCTTTCCCGTGGCTGACTTCGTCCTGCTCATGTCGGTCAATCCAGGCTGGGGAGGACAGGAGTTCATCCCACGGGTGAGGGACAAGATGTCCGACCTGCGAGAGACGGTCCAGCGGCGCAACCTTCCGACCCTCCTCGAGGTCGACGGCGGCATCACGAGGGACAACATCGCCGGCATGGTCGGGGCCGGAGCCTCGATGATCGTGGCGGGCAGCGCCGTTTTCGGCCGGCCGGACCCCGGCGCGGCCGCCGCCGACCTGATGGCCGTGATGCGCTCGGGTGGCGGCTGAATTACAAGCCATGGTGAACTCCCGGACGAGCCTGCGTGTCAGATATCCGGAGACCGATGCGATGGGCGTGGTCCATCACAGCCATTACCTCGTCTGGTTCGAGATCGGTCGGACGGAGCTGATGCGGGACGCGGGGTGTTCCTACGCCGAGATCGAGCAGGAGGGGATCTTGATGCCGGTGATCGAAGCGCGGTGCCGGTACCTGAGCCCGGCTCGCTACGACGAGCAGATCGTGGTGGAGACCTGTCTCGAGGAGGTGACGCGCGTGACGGCCCGGTTCACGTACCGTGTCGGCAGGCCGAAGGACGGGGCCTTGCTGGCGACCGGCTCGACCCGGCACGCGGCGGTCGATCGTCGAGGGGTTCCCCGCCGCCTTCCCGAGCGGCTGGTTTCCGCTTTTACCGTCGCGCAGGGTGGCTGACGTGAGCGGTCCGTTCTCCGGTGCTCGGGCCACCCGAGTGGTTCTCCTGGCGATCTGCCTCGGCCTCCTGCCTTCCTGCGGTGGCGCGAAGAAGCCTCCGAAGGACAAGTACGCCGGCTTGACCGCGGAGCAGATCTACCAGATCGGGTACCAGCAGTTGAAGAAGGGGAAGTGGGGCAAGGCGCGCGAGACGTTCCAGAAAGCGCTGGGGCGGCCGACCTCCACCCCGGTGGTGATCGCGAAGGTGCACCTGGGTCTTGCCGACGCTTACTTTTATGACGGAGGGGTTCTCAACCTGGCGGAGGCGTTGAGCCGCTACACGAATTTTCTCACCTTCTATCCGGACCATGAACGCGCTGCATACGCCCAGTACCAGCTCGGGCTCTGCTACCTGAGGCAAACGCTTTCTCCCGACCGGGATCAGACCGAAACACGCAAGGCGCTCAACGCGTTCCTCAAGGTGTTCTCGTTCTACCCGGACAGTGAATATGTCGGCAGCGCCCGGGAGAAGGCCGATGAGGCGCGCGAGAAGCTGGCGGAGTACGAGTTCCGGATCGGGCAGTTCTACTTCAAGAATCGTGGCTATAAGGGGGCGGTCCAGCGTTTCCGCGGTGTCATCGAGCAGTATCCCTCGTACTCGAACATGCCCAAGCTTTATCTTCTGCTGGGACGCTCTCTGATAGCACTGCACAGAAAGGAGGAGGGAGAGTTCTACCTCGGTAAGCTCCTTTCGGACTACCCCGAGAGCCATGCCGCGTACCAGGCACGCAACCTCCTCGCGATTTCTGAACCGGACGTCCAGGCGGGGGAATAATGAGGACCGACCGGATCGAATCGCTGGCTCGCGACCTGGCGGCCAGGGACCGTGACCGGATCACGGCGCGCAGGCGGGCGGCCGATCGCGCCCAAGCCCTTCATGATGTCACGGTCACCGCGATCGGTCGGTTCGCCGAGGCGGTCCGGCGCGGCGGCGCGGGCCATCTCGATCTGCTCCGCGTCGATCCCGTGGAGCCGGACGACAAGAGCGTCCGTGCTTTCCAGTTCGCGGTTCGGCGGGGCCGCTTCCAGGCCCTCGTCATCTGCAAGGATCGTGATGAGGTGATGCTCGTGGGCCCCTTCAAGCGCGGCCGGACGGAGGAGCCCTGCCGGACGCTGCATTTGGCCGGTGACGGGGACCACACGACCGCGGTCGAGCAAGCTCTGGAACAACTCCAGGTCGATTTGATCCGCGAGTCATTCGCCAAGTAGCGCCCCTTGCCGCGGTGCTCCGCCGGCCGTTTTTTCACCGAGATCTTCCGGACAGGAAGGGCTTTTCCAGGGTAAAATAATACGAGAGGCCACGTACGTGGCCGGCCGGTCCTTGATGCCCCGATCGCCGGAGGTGCCACGTGCGTCAGGCGCCATGCAAGGGGAGGTAGATGATGCAAAGGCGATTGGTTTTCGCATCCGTCGTTTCGGTTCTCTTGGCCTGCGCTGGAGGGTTTCCTCAGCTTTCGGAGCTTCACGAGAAAGGCGGCGTCTACTACAGGGGGTCTTCGCAACAGCCGTTCACCGGCACCGCCGTGGCCCTGTACGAGAACGGCCAGACGGAGGTCAGCAAGTCGTTCGTGGACGGCCGGCTCAGCGGAACGTGGACCGAGTGGTACGAGAACGGGAAGAAACGATACGAAGGCACGTGGAAGGACGGGAAGCAGAACGGGAAGTCGCTGTCCTGGTACGCCAACGGCGAGTTGAAGCAGCGGGAGCGGTACACCATGGATGTCCCGAGCGGCGTGCACGAGGAATGGTACGCGAGCGGACAGCTCAAGTGCAAAAAGCCGTATGTCGATGGCCAGCCGTTCGGTGTCTGGCAGTTCTGGAAAGAGGATGGGAGCAAGGACCGTCTGGAGGTCTACGAGGACGGCAAACTGGCCCGGACGGAGTGATTCGCCGCCTCAGGCATCCGACCCGGCCGTCGCCACGGCCTCGGACTGATGGTCCCGGAGCGCCTCGATCAACTCCTCCATTGTCGCGAACCGGTCGTCGCTGTTCTTGGCGAGTGCCCTGAGGATCAGGTCGCTCAGCCAGTCGGGGACCTCGGGGTTGACATCGCGGGGCGCGCGGGGAAGCTCGCCCAGGTGTTTGTAGGCGATGACGCTGGAAGAGTCGCCCACGAAGGGCTCGCGTCCCGTGAACACGAAGTACATCACGACCCCGAGCGAATAGATATCCGTGCGCGCGTCGAGCGGCTGTCCTTGCACCTGCTCGGGTGACATGTACTTGGGCGAGCCCATCACGAACCCGGCGGTTGTCATGTCACGGTTTCCGGATGTCCGCGCGATCCCGAAGTCGAGAACCTTCGGGACCGTGCCGGATTTCAGAAGAATATTCTGCGGCTTGATGTCTCGATGGATGATACCGAGCGCGTGGGCGGAGGACAGGCCTTGAGCGATCCCGATGATGAGCCGGATCGCTTCGGGGATATCGAGCCGCGGCCGAAGCCGGACCCACTGCTCGATGTTCATGCCGTCGATGTACTCCATCGTGATGTACTTGTGATCTCTCCATGACCCGAGGTCGAACACCTTCACGACGTTGGGATGGGTGATCTTGCGGGTCATTTTTATCTCGCGCAGGAAGCGTTCCTCGTAGTTGTCCTCCCCGGTTCCCGCGCGCAGGACTTTCAACGCGACGACCTCATCGAGGTCCCTGTCGATGGCCTGGTAGATGCGCCCCATTCCCCCGATGCCCAGCTCCCGGACGATCTCGTAGCGATCCGCGATCACCGCCCCGGGCACCAACGCGGACGCCTTCAATTCGTCCAGGATTTGCTCGGCGGAGCGGTAACGACGGGCTTGATCCTTCGCGAGACATTTTTTCACGATCTTGCGCAGGAATGCCGGGATCACGCGGTCGACCTTCGACGGAAAGGCCGGAGGGACGTTCACGTGATCGAAGGCGGCGGTCTCGAGAGGAAACGGGGGCGCTCCGATCAGCATTTCAAAGAGGATGATCCCGAAGGCATAGATGTCCGACCGACGATCGACCCGTTCCGAGCGGATCGACTCGGGCGAGCGGTAACACAGTGTCAAATCGCGGGAAGCCGCCGGGTCGCTGATCCTTCTGCTCAGCCCGAAGTCGCTGACTTTCACCTGATCGTCGCCTCGGATGAAGATGTTGCTCGGCCTGAGGTTCCTGTGCAGGATGCCTTGGCGATGGGCGTAGGCGAGCAGATCGCAGATCTGTGTCGAGTAGTCGATGATGCGGGCCGGCTCGAGGCGGATCTTCTCATCGAGAATCTCGCGCAGGGTTCGGCCCTCGACCAGCTCTTCGATGATGTAACGACCCTCGTGATCCTCGCCCACCCCGAAGACGCCGACGAGGTGGGGGTGACTCAGATCGGAAACCTTCCGCGCCTCCCTCAAGAAGCGGTCGATCATATCGGGCCCGTCGGTCTGACGCGGAGGATATTTCTTGGCGGCCACCTTCTTCTGCAGGATCCTGTCGTACGCCTCCATCACGGTGGCATGCGGGCCCTGGCCCAGGAGCCGCGTGCCCTCCAGCCGGCCCGTGATGCTGCCGGCGGTGGCCTGCGGGGTGGCGTTGAGCATCTGCTGGCTGGTCGTGCCGACCCCGCTCGGGGTGGTCGTCGTTTCAGGGGCCGGCGGGCCCACCTGGGCCGCGAGAGCTTTGAGCCGATCGGCGACATCGGCGTGATGGAAATCAACCGCGAGGATCTGCTCATAGAGTCCGCATGCTTCCTGGGCGCGTCCCATCTGCTCGTATGTCAGCGCGAGATGGTAAAGCCCCCTCACTCGGTCTTCATTCGCAAGGATTTGCACGGCCGCTTCGAACTTGGTCGCGGCAGGCGCGAAGAGCCCCCTTTCGAAGAAAAGCGTGCCCAGCAGGAAGGATGACTGTCCGAAAGCCGGCTCGCCGCTGCCGACTTTCTGCAGGATGCGGATCGCCTCGTCCTTCTCACCGGCGTCCATGTAGATCCGGGCCGCCCGAGCGACCCGGCCTGCTTTCAAGTGGGCGCGGGCGGCCTCCCGAGGCAGTGAGGCTTTCTCGTAGGCGTGTGCCGCGTTCTCCCACTCGGCGGCCTCCTCGTACGCTCTCGCCGCTTCCTGGTGCCGGCCGGCCCCCTGGTACAGGTCGGCGGCACGGATGATCTCCCCTTCGCGGAGGAACAGGTCAGCGGCGCGTACGAGGTTTCCGGCGCTCTCGAAGCATTCGGCCGCCTTGAACTTCAGGCCATTGGCGAGGAACTCCTGGGCCGCTCGATCGAATCGACCCGATCGGAGATACAGCTCGCCCAGCATTTTCGGGTCGATGCGGGCGCTCGGGTTGTCCTCGATCAGTCTCAGCGCTTCCTCATAGTTTTCCAGTCTCATCAGCAGCGCCGTCGCACGTTCCGTGCGACCCGCTTTGCGGTAAGCCTCGACGGCCTGGTCGAACAGCCCCGCCTGTTGCAGCAACTTGCCCGCCTTGTCGAACCGGCCGGCTTTCATGTGAAGAATCCCGGCGAAACGGGCGTACTTGGCCTTGCGCGGCCCGGCGTGGTCCAGGGCATACGCGCCGCTGTCGATGGCAGCCGACCCATCCGGCTGCATCATACGTTCGTAGAGCTCGGCGGCCCGCGCGTTATCGCCGGCCCTGGCGAAGAGATCGGCCGCCTTCTCCGTCCGTCCGCCCAGCTCGTAGAAAGCCGCCGCCGCCATGTAATTCTGCATCTGTTCCTCGAGTTCGGCCGCCTTCACGTACTGGCCGGATTGCTCGAAGGTGGCGGCGGCCTTCTTCTTCTGGCCGGCCTTGATGTACATCTCGGCCGCCTGGCCGGCGTCGCCGGCCTTGTTGAAAAAGCCCGCGGCCTGGGCGTATTCCCCGATGCGGGCGGCGACCTGCCCCGCCAGCAGGAAATGCTTGCCTTTGACGTAATACGTGATGGCATCGAGGGGGTGGCCCGCCATGTCGCACAGGTCGCCGGCTCGGGAGAAATCCTTCTTGCGCCCGGCCTTCTTGGCCTCGCGGAGCAGATCCTTCATAGAGGCAGCTCCCCGGATTCGCCGGGCAGGCGCAGGCGTTCGGTGATCTTCTCGATGTGGGGGTAGGTGCGGACCAGACTGTCCGGGGCGGGGACGGGTTTTCCGGTCAGGCGGGCGAGCAATTCCAGGGCGTTCGCGGGCGCCTGACCGCGGTAGTGGTTGTTCGCGATGATGAAGATGTCCGCCCGAGAGGATTTCGACTGCATGAGACGAACGCGGTCGACCCACTCCTGGATCTCCTCCTGGCTGTACAGGTAGTTGTAGCGTTCGTCGCGCCCCGCCCCCTTGCGGAACCAGGCCTCGCGGTTCCTCCCGTGCAGTCGCACATAACCTCTGCCTCCGGTCAGGATGGCCGACGGCCGGACACCTGTCGGCCCC
>JBHHZN010000084.1:0-8720 GCA_046758155.1 Acidobacteriota bacterium
CGCCGTGGACTTCTTGTACACCTCGACGGCGACCGCGTAATGCCCGTCCAGGTGCCGGCCGAAGGCGATCGGCGGCTCCTCGTATCTGACGCGGGCGATGTCGGAGAGGCGCAGCCCCTGCGCGTTGACCCTGAGGTTCCGGATCTCATCGACCGTCGAGAAGGCCCCCAGGGCCCGCGCCGTGTAGCGCACGCCATCGTGGCTCACCCGGCCGAGGACCAGATTGGCGGAGGCGCCTTGCAGAAGGGCGATGACCGCTCCCACGTCGACGTCGTGCTGTTTGACCCGGTCGAGGATGAGATCGATATCGATCTCACGCGGCCTGACGCCGTTGATATCCACGCGGGCCACGCCGGCAACCCGGCGGATCCGGTTCAGCACACGTGATGCGATCAACTCGTAGTTGGACGACAGATCGACACCTTCCGCGGAGATGCGCGCCTGGATGACAGGGATGTCATTCGTGTTGAAGGAGAAGATCTGGATATCCCCGATATCTTCCGGAAGAGAGCCTTTTCTTTGTTCCATCTTCTCGCTCACCCGCATCCGGACGATGTCCAGGGAGCTGCCCCAGGCGAATTCCAGGTTGAAATCGGCGCTGTCGGCGGTCGATGTCGATCGCAGCGTCTTCACGCCGGACAGCGTCGAGAGCACCTCCTCGACCGGTTTCGTGATCTCCTTCTCGATCTGCGTCGGGTTCGAGTTGGGATACGGGACGCTGATACCGATGGCCGGGAAATCGAGCGTGGGCAGGTACGCCAGGGGCAGGCGGACGAGCGCGAAGCCGCCGATGACCAGGATACTGACGAGGATCATCAGCGTGGTGACCGGCCGGTAGACCGCCAGGCGCGGGATGGTCACTGCGCCGGCTCCACGGCCTCACCCCGTATCATCCGGCCGGTCTCCGGCCGCCCGGCGGCGATGGAGGCCTCGTCGGCCGCCGCGAGGTGAAAGTCCTTGCGGTCCAGCAGGTCGTACACTACCGGGATGACGATCAGCGTCAGGAGCGTCGCGACCGTCAGCCCCCCGATGACCGTGATGGCCAGCGGGGCGCGCAACTCCGCTCCTTCGCCCAGGCCGAGGGCCATCGGCATCAGCCCCAGGATCGTCGTCGAGGACGTCATCAGGATCGGCCGCAGGCGGTGCAGGCCGCCCTGGATGAGGGCCTCGTGCTTGCCCAGACCGCGGGCACGATGCTGGTTGACGTTATCGACCAGGACGATGGCGTTGTTGACGACGATACCGGCGAGCATCACGGCTCCGATCAGGGCGACGATGTTGACACTGTTACCCGTCAGGCCGAGCGCGGCGATCGCGCCGATCGCCCCCAGGGGCACCGTGAACATGACGACGAACGGGTGGAGAAGAGACTCGAACTGGGACGCCATGACGAGGTATACGAGAAAAACGGCCAACCCCATCGCCATGAGCAGCGAGTTGAACGACCGCTCGAGCTCCTCCTGCTGGCCACTCAGCCCCGCGGTCACGCCCGCCGGCAGGACCGTGGCGTGGATCGCATCGCGGACATCGGACGCGACGGCGCCCATGTCCCGCCCGGAAAGATCGCCTGTGATCACCGCCGCTCGTTTCTGGCCGATCCTGCGGATCTCGCCGGGGCCCGTCGCGAGCTTGACATCGGCGACCGCCTTGAGGTACAGCGGCACGCCGTCGCGCTGTCCGATGATCAGATCATCCACATCACGGATGGAAGCCTGCCCCACCTCCACCGAGCGCACGAGGATATCGATCTCACGGTCGCCTTCCAGGAAACGGGTGGCCATCTCCCCCTGGATCTTGTTGCGCACGGTGGAGGCGACCTGCGAGAGATTCAGCCCGAGGCGCGATAGCTGGTCGCGATGAAACGTGACCTGAACCTCCGGGTTGCCCAGCGCGGCCGATGACTCGAGATCAACGATGCCCGGGATTCGCGCGATCCGCCGCCGCAGCACGTCGGCCGCATCCTTCAACTCCTCGAGATCATCGCCGTAGATCTCCACCGCGATCGGCGTTTGCAAGGTGAAATAGGAGGGCCTCTCGAATTTCGCCCGCGCACTCTTCGACTCCTCCAACGACCGCCGCAGGCGATCCGCCACCGCCTCCTCGTCCTTCTGTGTGGTCCCGCTCTTCATGCGCACCTGGATCCGGGCGACGTTTTCCCCCTCGGTTCCGGTCCGGGTCAGCGAGAGCCCGGCTCCTCCCACGACGCTGGAGTAGGCGCTCACGCGCGGGTCGTCCTTCAGGACGGCCTGCGCCTTGTGGATGAACCGATCGGTCGACCCCAGCGGCGTTCCTTCCGGCAGCTCGACCAGGAAGCTGAACTCCCCTTGCGAGAAAGACGGGATGAGGTCCAGTCCGAGGTGACTCATCAGCACCATCGAGCCGATCAGAGCCAGGACGGCCACCGAGACCACCAGCGCCCGTGCCCTCAGGGCCCGCGCCAGCACACGCGGGTAAACGCGCGTGAGAAGATCGAGGAGATGATCGAACGATCGTGAGAGGGGTCTGACCAGGACGGCGAGAAGACGGCCCAGGCTCACGACGCCACGGCGCAGCCCGTACAGCAGGAGCGCGGGAGCGCGCAGACCGATCGCTCGCAGGACACGGCGCGGCCATGTCTGCCGGGGGCGGTCCGCCGGCGGCGGCCCCGCCGCGCCAGGGCGGCCGCGATCGCGCACCAGGGCCGCCATCATCGGGATCAGGGTGAGGGCGGCTCCCAGCGACGCCAGCAGCGAGAACGAGACCGTGATCGCCTGGTCACGGAAGAGCTGCGCGGCCACCCCCTGGACGAAGACGACCGGCACGAAGACCGCGATGGTCGTCAGCGTCGCGGCGATCACCGCGCGCCCCACCTCGGAAGCACCTCCCAGGGAGGCCGCCTGCGGGGACTCCCCCCGCTCGCGGCGCTTGTGGATCGATTCGAGCACGACGATCGCGTTGTCCACGAGCATGCCGACGCCGAGCGCGAGCCCGCCCAGCGACATCACGTTCAAGGTGGTCCCCGTCTGGTACATCAGGAAGAAGGTCGCGATGACCGACAACGGTATCGAGATACCGATGATCAGCGTGCTGAGCGGGTTCTTGAGAAACAGCATCAGGACCACCATGGCGATCAGACCGCCCATGATGGCATTGCTGATCACCTCGTCAATCGAGGCCTGGATGAATCGCGATTGATCCAGCCCCGTGGCCACGTGGATCCCCTCGGGGAGCTCACCGCGCATCCCCTGCAGGCGGCGGAAGATGGCCCGCGAGACCGAGACCGTGTTGGCGTCGCCTGCCTTGTAGACGGCCAGCTCCACCGCCTCCTTCCCGCGAAACCGCGCGATCACCTCGCGCGGCTTGTGTCCCCGGGCCACGCGGGCCACATCGCCCAGAATGATGTCTCGCCCATCGCGCGATGCCAGGACCGTGTCGCGGATATCCCGTAGATTCCTGAATTCGTTACGCGAGCGCACCAGGTAGCGTGCCTCGGACTCGTACAGACTGCCGCCGGCTTGGTTGACGTTATCCTGCTGCAACCGCCTGTTGACGTCCTCGATACCGAGTCCGAGCAAGGAGAGCTTGCCCTGGTCGAGTTGGATCTCGATCGCCTCCTCGTAACCGCCGTGGACGCGGATGGCCGCCACGCCCGTGGTCGACTCGAGATCCTTCTTGATGACCTCCTCGGCGACGTAGCGCAGTTGATACAGGCTCTCGCTCCCCGTGATGTAGAGCCGCACGACCGGGTCGTTGGACGGGTCGGACCGCAGCAGCACCGGTTTGTCGGCCAGGCGGGGCAGGATGACGAGGTCGAGTTTTTCGCGGACATCGATGGACGCGAAGTCCATGTCCCGGTCCCAGGCGAACTCCAGGGTCACCTGCGAGAGACCGGGCCGGGAAACCGAGCTGATCCGCCGCACGCCCGCGACGACCCCCACCGCCTCCTCGATCGGTCGGCTGACCAGCGACTCCACTTCGGCCGGAGCCGCCCCTGGCAGGCGCGTCTCGACGGTGAGGCTCGGGTAGGAGATGTCGGGAAGAAGATTGATCGGCAGGCGCGTGAACGCCACCGCGCCGAAGACGACGACGGCGACCGCCACCATGAAGACGGTCACGCGGCGCCGGAGGGAAAAGGCGATGAGCCCCATGCGGACCGGCCTAACCGCGGGTCGTGACGGCCGCCTTCGCCGCCGCACCCGGCGTCTCGACGGATGGAGTGATCTTGATCGGGGTGCCGTCCTTCAGCCCCCCCTGGCCGGCGACGATCACGCGATCGCCGGGCCGCAGGCCGTCGAGTGCCTCGATCCTGTCGTTTTCCTGCAGGCCGAGGGTCACCGCCCGCTTCTCGGCGAAGCCTTCCCCGGCCACGAAGACGTACGCATCCTGCAGCTCGCGAACCACCGCGTCGCGAGGGACCAGGATGGCTTTGCGATGGGTTTCGCGGACGATCGCGATCGTCACGAACGCTCCCGGCCGCACGGAAGCCGGCGGGCGAATCGCCTCGATGGTGATTTTCACGGTGCCGGTCGTCGTATCGACCACGGGGCTGATCTGCCGGATCCTCCCGTCGAAGCGGATCGCGTCGTTCGCCTTGAGCGTGATCTCGACCATCCGACCCACGTCCAGATCGAAGATCTCCTTTTCCGGCAGGAAGATTCGAGCGATGAGCGGGTCGAAGTCGGCAAGGGTGAACAGGGTGTCGCCGACGCTGACGTGCTGGCCCGGTTTGAGATCTCGCTGGATGATCCGCCCGGCGAACGGGGCCCGGATGGAGGTCCTCTCGAGGCGCCACCGCGCCTGAGCCAGCTCCTGCTGGGCCATCTCGTGCTCCATGGTGAGCTTGTCGAAATCCTCCCGGCTGAGCAGCTCGGCCGCGAGAGTCCGGACGCCTCGTTCGTGGGCGAGCCGGGCGTTGTTCGCCTTCAGATCCGCCTTGCGCAGGGCGATCTCGGCCTCCTCCCGGTCCAGTTGCGCGAGCAGCTGTCCCCGGCCGACCGCGTCCCCTTCCTCGACGAGCAGTCGCTCGACGCGCCCGCCGGCTTCGGCCAGGATCCTGACCTCCTTTTCCGAGATGATGTTGGCGGTGGCCGAGATATAAGATGAGATGGGCCCGTAAACAACCAGCGCCACCTTCACCGGTATCGCCGCTGGGGCATCTTTCTTATTCTCGGCCGATGGGGCCGACGCCGGCACGGTGGCCTTCGTATCGGACGACGCCGCAGGATCCCCGGAGCTTCCCCCGGAACAGGCCACCCCGGCGAGGCCGCATGCCGTAAGGAGGATGATCGGAATGGAGAAAATGAGCCGTTTGCCGCCGACCTGGACCGACATCGTTGGTCTCCCCCTCATGCTGGACAGGACCCGATCCCGAAACTGGGAGATAGTACGGATGATGGTCCTTCGCGGTTCCAGCCGGTGACCATATTTCCGTCCGATCACCGCCGGGGCGCCGGTTCCGGACGAGCTGAGTCTTTTGACTCCACCCGCGGCGTTGACTATCATCGGCTCCCGCGATGAGTCGGTCCCCCTTCGCTCGATCCTTGCTGACAGGCCTCGTCTTGCTGGGCCTGGCCGCCGCGGCGCCGGTGGCGGGTCCGGCGCCGGCCGGTGAGACGGGCCGCGGGGCCGCGCTGCCGGAGGTCCTGCGGCGGCTCGTCCAGGAAGGTGCCCTGGCACGGTCGCGCCTCGGCATCCAGGTGGTGGATATCGACACCGGACGGGTCGTCTTCGAGCACCAGCCCGACCTCCCGCTCAGGCCCGCCAGCAACATGAAACTCGCCACGACGGCGGCGGCCCTGTCGTTGCTCGGGCCCGAGTACATCTTCAAGACCGAGTTTTACACCGCGAAGCGGCCGTCCGATCACGTCGTCCAGGGCGACCTGTACATCAAGGGGTACGGCTCGCCGGGTCTCGGCGGCGAGCAATGGTGGCGGATGGCGCGCGAGATCCGGGCCCGCGGCATACGGCGCGTGGAGGGGGATCTGGTCGGAGACGCCACCTTTTTCGACGCACGGGAGCGGCCCGACGGGTGGCCGCCCCCTGAAGAGGACGCCTTCTACAATGCCCCCATCTCGGCTCTCTCCGCCGACTACAGCGCCGTCACCATCATCGTCAGGCCGACGCGCGAGGGACACCATCCCGAGATCTCCCTCACCCCCTTCTCTTCCTACTTCAAGGTGGTGAATCATGCGGTCACGCGTGGCAGAAAGACCAGCCTGCGCGTGGGCCGCAGATTCGACGGCAAGCAGAACATCATCGTGGTGGACGGCAACATACCCTCTTCCTCCCGGCCGGACGTCTCGTACCGCAGCGTCGAGCGGCCGACGCTCTACGCCCTGCGGGCGTTTCGCGAGGCGGCCTCGCGTGAAGGGATCCTCATCAGAGGAATCGACCGCAAGGGCCGCGCGCCGGAAGGCGCGTACAGGGTGTTCGTTCACCGATCCCGGTCACTTGCCGACCTGACCCGCGTCATGAACAAGCTGAGCAACAACCTCACGGCGGAAAGCATTCTCAAGACCCTGGGGACGGAAAGGGCCGGACCGCCCGGCACGACCGCGAACGGCGCGGCCGTGCTCCGTTCATTCCTCGAGGGGCTTCAGATCGACACATCGGCGCTGGCCATCCATGACGGCTCCGGCCTGTCGAGCAAGGACAGGCTGACGGCGTCGAGCCTGACGCAGCTGCTTCGGGCCGTGCGCCGCGACTTCCGGATCTATCCGGAATTCCTGTCCTCCCTGTCGATCGCGGGGGTGGACGGGACGCTCAAGAAGCGCATGAAGGACGGCCCCGCCTACCGGCGCATCCGGGCCAAGACGGGACACGTCGCGGGTGTCTCCTCGCTGTCGGGCTACGCCTACACGCGCCGGGGGAAGGTCCTCGCCTTCGCGATCCTGGCCAACACGCCGCGCTCGCTCAGCGACCGGCGGGTCCGCCGGGAGATCGATGGATTCTGCGCGGCCCTGGTCGAATCTCCCCTGCCTCCGGCGCCGGCCGGCTCCGACGCCTGCGGCGGGCCTTCTCCCGGCCCCCACGAGGGACCGGCCGGCCCGCGCGCGCCGGTGGAGTCCCGGGGGGAGACCCCGGTCGAATGACGCCGTCGCCGATCATCTGATTTTCTGAAACATCCGGCTCGAATATGCCGTAGAATGCTCGTTGGTGTGAGTCCGCCGGAACTATCCTCCACGAGGTGATTATGAAATTGCGTGCCCGCTTTCTCACGGTCGTCGTGACCGCGCTGGCAGTCATGGGTGTTTCCCGGGCTGCCGTTCAGGACATCCCGCAACTGGAGCAGAAGGTCACGGTTCACAAGCTCGACAATGGATGGACTTTCATTATTTATGAACGTCCCGTCGCCCCCGTCTTCTCGTTCGCGACGTACGTCAACGTCGGTTCCGCGCAGGAGGTTCCCGGCATCACCGGCCTGGCTCACATGTTCGAGCACATGGCCTTCAAGGGAACTCCCCGCATCGGCACGAACAACTACAAGGCGGAGAAGGCTGCCCTCGACAAGGTCGATGCCGCCTACGCCGCGTACATGAACGCTCGTAACGAGCGGCATGTCGATGAGGCGAAGGTCGCGAAGCTCAAGAAGGCCTGGAAGGATGCCGAGGAGGAGGCCGACCGGTACGTCGAGTCGAACCAGTTCGAGGAGATCATCGATCGCAACGGCGGCGTGAATCTCAACGCCGGCACAGGCGCCGATTCCACGGTTTATTTCTACTCGCTTCCATCGAACAAGACGGAACTGTGGGCCTCCCTCGACTCCGATCGATTCCGAGAGCCTGTTTTCCGCGAGTTTTACAAGGAGCGCGACGTCGTCAAGGAGGAGCGGCGCCTGCGCACCGAGAGTCAGCCCATCGGACGGCTCATCGAGCAGTTCGTCACGACCGCCTTCATCGCCCATCCGTACCACCATCCGGTCGTGGGCTACATGAGCGACCTCGACTCGATCACGCGTCAAGACGCCGAAGCTTTCTACAACAGATATTACGTCCCCTCCAACATGGTGACGGCGATCGTGGGGGATGTGAAGGCGGCCGAGATCATCCCGATCATCGACAAGTACTTCGGGCGAATCCCGGGGGGGGACGCGCCCCCTCGCCTGCGCACGGTCGAACCGAAACAGACGGCCGAGAAGATCGTCCGGATGGTGGACCCTTCCCAGCCGGTCTACGCCGAGGCGTACCACAAGGGCTCGTCGACCGACCCGGACGAGCCGGTCTTCGACGCGATCAGCGACATCCTCAGCCGCGGGAGAACCTCGCGCCTGTACCGGAGCTTGGTGCGCGACAAGAAGATCGCTGTCGCCGTGCAGTCTTTGACCGGTTTCCCCGGGGAGAAATATCCCAATCTGTACATCGTCTTCGCGCTGCCGGCCCCGGGCCATTCCAACGAGGAGGTGCGCGACGCCATTCGGGCCGAACTGAGACGCCTGAAGGACGAGGACGTGTCGGACGAGGAACTGGCCATGGTGAAAACGCGGGCCAAGGCGAGCGTCATCCGAAGCATGGACAGCAATCTCGGCCTGGCCAGCAACCTCGCTCAATACCAGACTCTCTACGGCGACTGGAAGGAGCTGTTCCATTCGGTGGACAAGATCGAGACCGTCACCAAGGCCGACATACGACGCGTCGCGGCCCGGACTTTCGTGGAGTCGAACCGGACCGTGGGAATGATCGTGACCCAATCCGAGCCGAACACGCCGGCCGACCAGCCGGGCCAGTAGGAGACCTGATATGAGA
>JBHHZN010000085.1:0-8686 GCA_046758155.1 Acidobacteriota bacterium
GCCACGCGGGCGACGGCGACGGCGTCCTTTTGCCGTCCCGAGGCGAGCAGCAGATCGATGAGCTCCACGGCGGCCCGCGGCTGAGCCGGGTCCTTGGCCAGCAGTCGGTCGAACGCCGTGATAGCCTCGTCCGTGCGCCCCAGCGTCGCCAGGACGTGAGCTTCGAGTTGAGCGTAGTGCGGGTTGTCGGGCGCGCGCCGGGTGGCCTCCTGGAACGATTCCAGCGCCTCGCGCGAGCGCCGGCTCCGCATCTGCGCGAGACCCAGTCCGGCGTACGGGCGCGCGTCGGCGCTTCCCGCCTCGACGACACGCCTGAAGGATTGCGCGGCCTCGTCCAGACGACCTTCCATCAAGGCCTGGTCGCCTGCGTCGAGCAGCGACTCCCTCTGCCGGCTGGTGAGGGTTTCCTCGCAGGCGGCGACCATCACGGCCAGGACGATCGCTGCGACCCGGCCCAGGGGGACGCGACGGTTCATGACCCGTAGTGGATCAGCGAAAAGACCGGAACACCGGCCAGTTTTTCCCTGCCGTGCAGGAAATCCAGCTCGACGAGGAAGCTGGCCCCGACGATCTCCCCGCCGAGCTTGCGTATGAGCTCGACGGCGGCCCTCGCGGTTCCCCCGGTCGCCAGCAGGTCATCGTGCACGAGGATCCGATCCCCCGGCTTCACGGCATCACGGTGGATCTCGATGGCATCGGTGCCGTATTCGAGGGCGTACGTCTGGCGCATCGTCTCATGGGGCAGCTTGCCGGGCTTGCGCAGTGGAATGAAGCCCGCCCCGAGCCGGCTGGCGAGGGCGCCTCCCAGGATGAAACCGCGCGCCTCGATCGAGGCGATCGCATCGATCCGCTCCGTCTCGTGGTGCCCGGCGAGGGCCTCCAGCGCTCCCGTCAGTCCTTGCGGGTCACGCAGCAGAGGGGTGATGTCCTTGAAAACGATCCCGTGCTTCGGAAAATCGGGAACGTCGCGGATCAGCCGGGAATAGACGCTCATGCGGATTCAGCTCCTCAGATCAAAGCCGTCGAGTCGTTCGTCAACCGGCTGTGGAAACACCTGCACGTTCTGGACACGGGCCATCGGCGGGCCCCGAGACAGCTTACGCTCGAGAAGGCCGATCTTCGCCTCGTCGCCCTGGGCCAGGACCTCCACCCGCCCATCGGGAAGATTGCGTACCCAACCCGCCAGGCCCAGCTCCGACGCCCGGCGCATGACGAAGAATCGAAATCCGACTCCCTGGACGAGGCCCTGGATCAGGAAACGGCGGGACGTCATGGCTTGGACCGATCGCAGCAGCCGGAGGCTTGCTCGCTGGACATCATCGAAGCTCGGAACCCGGCGGATCCTACCGCATCCGGGTGGGCGATTCCAACCGAGGGCCGCCCGGCGCGTGCGCCGGGAAGGGTCGATGGGTGAAGACATCCGTCTGCGGCTTCGGCTGCGGGATGCAACCCGACGCGCCGGGCGCCGCTCGGACGGCAAGCAAATCCGATAAACGCCCGGGCGGGCACCGTCGTGCGGGAGCCTCCTGATCGGATCAGGAGGAAGGGCGGGCCGGACCCCGTCAGGCATCGGTGAGTCGCGGCGGGTGGTCGGGACGAGAGGATTTGAACCTCCGGCCCCCTGCTCCCGAAGCAGGTGCGCTACCAGGCTGCGCTACGTCCCGACATCCTCCGGAGATCATGGGTCCCGCGATGACCGAGGGTCGCGACGATAACCGATGGCCCCGATCCCTGTCAAGAAAGTTCCTTCCGAGCGTTGTCCTGCCAGCCGTGCCGGCCGATGAGCTTGACGAAAACGCACTGGTCGTGGCGCTCGAGGCGGCATCCATCCGGTCCCTTGTCGAGGACGTGGATCTGCTGGGTCCGCTCGTCGCCGACCGGGATCACGAGCCTTCCCGGCACGTCGAGCTGTTCGATCAAGGCCTCGGGCACCGCCGGAGCTCCCGCGGTCACGACGATCCGTGTGAAAGGCGCCTGCTCGGGCCAGCCGGCGGTTCCGTCTCCCACCCTGAGGCGGACATTCTCCAGGCCCAGTTTCCTCAGCGTGATCCGGGCCCGCTGCGAGAGCGGCCTGAGTCGCTCGATGCTGTAGACCTCGCCGGCCAGGCAGGCCAGCAGGGCGGTCTGATAGCCGGAGCCCGTGCCGACCTCGAGCACCCGATCATCGGGCCCGACATCGAGCAACTCGGTCATCAGGGCGACGATGTACGGCTGGGAGATCGTCTGCCCCGATCCGATCGGGAGCGCGTTATCCGAATACGCCTTGCCGCGCAGCGCCTCCTCGATGAACAGATGCCGGGGCAATCGCCTCATCGCCTCCAGAACCCGCCGGTCCTTGATCCCACGGGGCACCAGCTGACGCTCGATCATTTCCCGTCGGCGGACGTCGAACTCATCCCGCCCATGTCCTCCCGCCCAGCTCATCCGCTTCCCCGTCCATCCGCGCCGGCGGGAAGCGCCAGTTTCCACGACATGATCTCTTGCATCTGGCGGTCGTTTGTCAGATCGAGGTGCAGCGGGGTGACCGAGACACAGCCACAGCGGACCGCCGCGTAATCGCTGCGCTCATCATCGACCCATTCCGGGGGCGTGCCGCCGATCCAGAAGTACCGGCGCCCGGCCGGATCGACCCTCTCGATGACCCCTTCCGTGTACCGGCGTTTGCCGAGCCGCGTGCAGCGCACGGCCTGGACGGGCGGCAGCGGCACGTTCACGTTCAAGAGCGTGTCTTGAGGCATCCCCTCGTCCAGGACGCGCCGCGCGAGGTCCACCGCGAAAGCGGCCGCGAGGTTGTACCCGTCCTCCGCGTCGTGCGGCCAGTTGGAGCCGGAGAACCCGGCCCGATCCTCACGGGCCCGCGATATGGCGATGGATGGGTACCCCAGCAGCGTCCCTTCAAACGCCGCCGAAACGGTGCCCGAATAGGTGATATCGTCGCCGAGGTTGTAGCCGCGATTGATGCCCGAAACGACCAGATCGACCTTCTTGGACAGCAGTGTGAAAACGCCCAGGTTCACGCAATCCGTCGGAGTTCCATCCACCGAGTGAATGTCCTCGGCGTGTCGCCGCACCCGCAGAGGCCGGGTCAGGGTCAGCGCATGGCTCACCGCGCTCATGTCCTGCTCCGGCGCCACCACCACGACGCGGCCCAGGGCCTTGAGCCCCTCGGCCAGCACGCGCAGACCGGGGGCATCCAGCCCGTCATCGTTGGTGACGAGGATGGTTCTCACCGATCGGTTCCCCCTCGACGCTCAAGCCAGAGCCGCGCCGCAGTACTCGCAGACCGCTTCGTCCTCGTAGGGCATGTGCTCGCAGTTCGCGCAGGGGACCGTCGATCGCTGGGTGGACTCCAGCAGCTCACGGGACTTCGATAGGTCGGCTTTCGGCACCCACAGCTCGAAGTAAGATGCGCCCGTCGCGACCGGAACCGGCATCTCCGAGAACGCCCTGCTCACCACCTCGCACGCGATCCCCTCGCTGGCCAGCAAGCCCTTGATGATCTCGGCGCTCTCTGCATGCCGCGTGCGCCTCAGGACCGACCATTCAGGGCCGGCCGGTTCCGCGGCAGGGGGCACGGGACTCGCCACAAGCGTCTCTCCACAACGCGCGCACTTTGCGGAGCCTTCCTGGTACGCCTCGTGGCATCGCGTGCAGTGCGGCATGCGTGTATGACCCCTCGGTCCCCGAGTCGGACGCTCTTACCGAGAGCGCTTCGAGCATCGAGAAGTCAGGTTGCGGGTTGTTCGGGGCTTGGTCGGGACGACTGGATTTGAACCAGCGACCCCTTGACCCCCAGTCAAGTGCGCTACCAGACTGCGCCACGTCCCGACCCCGATGCGTCCTTCCAGATAAGGTGCCAGTGTACACCAGGCAACCGGTGAGTGTCATCCCATCGCATCGAGCATGTCCACGATCCTCCCTGCGATCACCAGTGAGGCCGTCGCGGCGGGCGAAGGGACGTTGAGAACATGGACCATCCCCGGGCTGCACAACATCCGGAAATCATCCACGAGACCCCCCCGGGGATCCACCGCTTGCGCGCGCACGCCGGATCCGCAGGGGAGGAGGTCGGCGGGCCGCAACTCAGGGACCATCTCGCGCAGAGGACGCAGCAGTGCCCGCCGGCTCATCGACCGAACCATCTCCCGAGCTCCTTTCCTCCAGTGGCGCGCCGCCATCCGGTAGAATCCGGCATGGGAGAAGATATCCAGCAGATCGCGCAGCCTCACGTCCCAGCGGCGGTATCCTTCACGGTGAAACGCCAGCACGGCGTTGGGGCCGGCTTGCACGTGTCCGTCCACCGTCTTCGTGAGATGGGCGCCGAGAAACGGGAGCCCGGCATCCGGGAACGGATAGATCAACCCATGGATCAGCCCCATCCAGCGCGGCCCCAGCCGGTGATAATCTCCGCGAAACGGGACGATCCTCACCCCGGTCCGCACACCTGCCAGACGGAGGATCCGATCGCTATGCAGCCCCGCGCAGTTGAGGACACGCCGGGCGGACACGATACCGGTTGTTGTCTCGATGATGGTCTCCCTGCTGTCGGCTCGCAGGCCGATGACGCGCGAGTTCATCCGGATGATCCCACCGCCGCGCTTCACGATATCCGCCAGGTGCTTCGTCACCAGGGCATAATCGGTCACCGCGGCGTCGGGCACATGCAGTGCCGCCACGCCGCGACACGAGGGCTCGACCCGGCGTATCCCCGTGCCATCCAGGATGCGCAGGCCCCTCACACCGTTGGCCTCCCCTCTTCTTCTCAGCTCCTCGATCCGCGGGACCTGGGCGGGCCGGGTTGCGACGATAAGCTTGCCGCAGACCCGGACGGGGATCCCCTCCTCTGTGCAGAAGGCCAGCATGGCAGCGGCGCCGGGCACGCAGGTGAGCGCCTTGACGGATCCTGGCGCGTAGTGGACTCCGGTGTGGATGACGCCGCTGTTGTGTGAGCTCTGGTGAGCCGCGCAGCGGCGCTCCTTCTCCAGCAGGATGAGCCGCCGTGCCGGGTGGCGGCGCGTGTACTCGCGTGCGGCGGCGAGGCCCACGATCCCCGCCCCGATGACGACGAGATCGGCATCAACCATGGGGCAAGCGGGGCCCTCTCCCGGCGGGGCCGCGTCGCGCGGGACCGGCGATCGTTTTCACGCGAGGCATCTTCGCGTGGCCGCTGGAGCCCGGCATGGGCGACATCGGCGGCGCGTTCGCGCTCACCGGGGCGCCGGGCCGATGTCCGGATCTCTCCTCGAGCCCTTCCGCGCGTGGTATCATCGAGGCAAATCAGCGGGGTTTCAGGTGTTCAGGAACATGACGACGGAAACGACCGATCGCATCAGGCGGAAACTGACCGATTCGCTCGCGCCGCTGCACCTGGAGATCAACGATGAATCGCACCTTCACCTCGGCCACGCGGCGGCGCGGCCAGGCACCGGTCACTACGCCGTGACCATCGTCTCGGAGGCCTTCGAAGCCCATGGGGCCCTGGAGCGGCACCGTCTGGTTTACCGGGTCCTCTCGGCCGAGATGGAATCGCTGATCCATGCGCTGGCCCTTTCGGCCTACACCCCCGCCGAATGGGCCAGGAGGGGGAAAACGGCCGCGCGACCCTCGACGCGCGGCTGAGCGGAGAGCAGGGGCGGGCGCCTGCGGACCACCGGCCGACGCCTCTCGCATCCGCCTCACCGCGCGCGCAGCAGCGCCCGCAACTCCTCCAGCATGCCCTTCAATCGTTTCACGGCCTTTTCGAGCCGGATCTCCCGCTCGGATCTCAGCTGGGAGGCCGCTGGCGCCCCCTTGCGAAGGCGGGTAGGCCCGCTCGCGAGCGCATCCACCGGATGTTCAGCCTCGAGCGCGACCGGCTTGGGCCGGGCCATCTTGCGCGAGGGGGTTCCTTCTTCCTCGAGTTTCTTGCGGGCGCCGGCGATCGTGTACTCCTCCTCGTAGAGGAGTTCCTTGATACGGACAACCGTCTCGATATCCTTGCGCTGGTAGACGCGTTGTCCGGAACGGTTCTTCTTCGGGGAAAGCTGCGGGAACTCGGATTCCCAGAATCGCAGCACGTAGGGTTGCGTGTCGGTTAGCTCGCACACTTCCCCGATCTTGTAAAACAGTTTGTTGGGGACTTCGGAAGCTATCTTGGCCACGGGCTTGCTCCCCCTCCATTCTGCACGTATCAGTTCAACGTTTGGACAAGGATTTTCGAGGGCCGAAACACCAGACTTTGATGCGCATTGATCGCGATCACATCGCCGGTCTGAGGATTGCGGCCTTTGCGGGATCGACGGTGGACCACCTCGAAGCTGCCGAATCCCGAAATCTGCACCCTGCCGCCGTTCAAGAGCACCTGCTTCATCGTATTGATCAAATGATCGACGATGTCGGCGGATTCTTTGCGAGACAGTCCGCCGTGGGCGCGATACACGACATCAACGATATCGGCCTTGGTCATCCCGAGGATTTCTCTCCTGGATCGGTCCGCCCGTAGGCGTCCTGTAATCGGACCACGTCATCCAGCTCTGGCGTGGACACCTCGAGGACCTCGGAGTCCTCGATCGCCTCCATGCGATGCGTCACGCCCGGACGGATACGGAAGCTGTCTCCGGGCTGGAGCGTTCGCACGGTGAGTTCGTCCCCCTCGCCGAGGGTGAACAGCATCCGTCCCGAATGCAGGTAAATGCTTTCGTCTTTGAACTCATGAAACTGAAGGCTCAGCTTGTGCCCTCCCCGGATGAAGAGCAGCTTTCCCACATACCGATCCGTATGGGCCCAGATGATCTCATGCCCCCAGGGTTTTTCGACACGACGACTCATCGGCTGCGCTGCCTCACAGGGCCCAAAGACCGCTATCCTCCACAAGCTCGGGAATGGTCTCCTTGAGCCGCCCGAGGATCTTCTCCTTGGCGAATTGTTCCGTCAGTGTCGCGGTCGGCAACGTCATGATCTCATCGACCATTCGCCTGGCCTCCGCCATGGTGAGCGCGCGGATCGCGGCCTTGGCCAGGGGCACATAGGGCGGGTCCATCGACAGCTCGCCGAGGCCCATCCCCAGCAGGATCGGCACGATCAGCGGATCGGAGGCCATCTCACCGCACATCGCGACGGGGATCCCCTCATGGTGCGCCGCGTCGACGGTGAATTTCACGGCCCGCAGGATCGCTGGATGCAGGGGCCGGTACAGGTAGCTGACCGACTCGTTGCTGCGATCGATGGCGAGTGTGTACTGCAACAGGTCGTTCGTGCCGATACTGAAGAAATCCGCCTCCTTGGCGAGCAGATCGGCCACGGCGGCGGCTGATGGAACCTCGATCATGATCCCGACGGGAACATCGCGTTTGAAGGGAATTCCCTCGGAGGTCATCTCCTCCATCGCTTCGACGAGCACGGCCCGCGCCTGGTGGAATTCCTCGACCCCCGAGATCAGTGGAAACATGACCCGTACATTGCCGTGAACGGTCGCGCGCAGGATGCCCCGGAGCTGGGTCTTGAATATTTCCTTGTGAGAAAGGCAGAAGCGGATGGCGCGCATCCCCAGCACGGGATTGGGCTCGTCTTTTTGCAACACCGAGTGGAAGTACTTTTCACCTCCCAGGTCCAGCGTGCGGATGGTCACGATCCTGGGAGACATCTTCTGTGCCAGGTCTCGGTAAATCTCGAAATGGTCCTGCTCGGTCGGGAGGTACGGCGACCGATGCAGGAAGAGGAATTCGGAACGATACAACCCGATCCCCTCCGCCCCGTGCCTGAGGACCTGGCCGATCTGGTCGCGCAACTCGATGTTGGCGTGAATCGTCACGCGAAAGTCGTCGAGCGTCTGCGCGGGCAGGTGGCGAATCGACTTCAACCTCTCCTCTTCGTCACGGCGATAGGCGACGCTGCGGTCACGGAAACGGGCGAGTTCCCGGGGGCCGGGATTGATCACGACCCTGCCGCGCGATCCATCGATGGCGATCATTTCGCCCGATGAGACTTTCTGGCTCAGGTCGTGCAACCCGACGACCGCGGGGATCCCGAGGGCCTTGGCCACGATGGCCGTGTGCGACGAGGGCCCTCCCTTGTCGGTCGCCAGCGCGACGACATGCGGCACTTTCAGCAATGCGGTCTCCGATGGCGAGAGCCTCGAGGCCAGGATGACCACATCGTCGGTCAGCTCGGAAAGATCATGGTGGGCGCCCCCGGCGAGAATGCTCTGGATCCGCCCCTCGATATCCTCGATGTTTTCCAGCAACCGTTCCTTGTCGCGCACGTCGGCGAACGATTGAGACAGGTGATGCAGTTCCGTCCTCAGAGCCCATTCAGCGTTGATTTTTTGATTGCGGATGGCCCTCTCGGTCCCTCCCATGAGGGATTCATCCTCCAGGACGAGCATCTGGGCGGCGAAAACCGATGCCGCCGTTTCGGGATGTTCCTTCTCGAACAGTCGCTGTAACTCGACCACCTGCGCTTTGCCCTTGGCGATCGCGTCACGGAATCTCCGGACTTCCCTCTCGACGTCGGAGTCCTTGATGGAGACCCGGAAGATCATCTGATCGGTCGTGTCGAGAACCAGGCAGGGAGCTATCGCGATGCCAGGCGAGGCGGCGATCCCCTGGATGGCCCGTGTCGCCTTCTCGGCCCCGGAGTCCTGCAAGGTATCCAGCTCCTTGCTCATGTCTCCTCCCCGAACTTGCTCGCGACGAGTTTCTTGAGCGCC
>JBHHZN010000086.1:0-8634 GCA_046758155.1 Acidobacteriota bacterium
CTCCGCCTCGAGGAACCGGAGCGGTATCGGCTGGCCGTGACCCGCGGAGTCCGCGAGCAATTCCGCGCGTTGCTCCGGCGCGTTTCCGTCCGAGAAGGGACAGGAGAAAAATGAGCCATACCATGAAGTTGTCCGCGTTCCTGGCCGTGGATGTGCAGAACGGCTTCATCACGGAGAAACAGGAGCTGCCCGTTCCGGGGGCAGCGGAGGTGATCCCGATCATCAACAAGATGCTCCCGCGCTTTGCCGTCACCATCGCCAGCCAGGATTGGCATCCGGCCGACCACGGCAGCTTCGCGAGCAACAATCCAGGCAAGAGGCCGTTCGCCACGGGGATGCTGGGAAGCGTGCAGCAGGTGTTCTGGCCGGATCACTGCATCCAGGGGACCCGAGGGGCCGCGTTTCATCCCGACTTCGATGAGAGGCGTGTCCGGGCGATCTTTCGTAAAGGAACCGACCCGGCGGTCGATAGCTACTCGGCCTTCGCCGATAATGCGGGAAAGAACCCCACCGGCCTCGACGGATACCTGCGCGGCCTCGGTGTGCGGGATCTATTCATCGCGGGCCTCGCGCTGGATTACTGCGTTCGATTCACGGCGCTGGACGCTCGCCGGCTGCTGCCCGACCTGCGGGTGACGGTCGTGCAGGATGCCTGCCGTGCAGTCGATCCGCGCACGGGTGAGGAGGCGAAGCGGGCCCTGCGTCAGCAGGGCGTGCGACTGATCACGGCCGGCGAGATGGACCTGTAGCCGCATTCTTCCCGGCAATGTTCCCCGGTTTCGTTCCTGGAGATCATCGGCTATCATCGTGACCGTGCCAAACGCCATGGCGATCCGCTGCGCCGACCTGCGCAAGCGCTACAGCAGCCGATCCGGATCGGTCGATGCGGTCAACGGGCTCGACCTGGACATCCATGCGGGCGAATGCTTCGGGCTGCTGGGTCCCAACGGCGCCGGCAAGACGACCACCATCGAGATCCTCGAAGGACTCCTGGCTCCGACTTCGGGCAGGGTCGAGATCCTGGGGATGCTCTGGCGCGAGAGGGCTTCTCAGATACGACAGCGGATCGGGATCTCCCTGCAGGAAACGCGTTTTTCGGAGAAGCTGAGCGTCGAGGAGACGCTCAGGCTGTTCCGCAGTTTCTATCGCGACGGCCTCACCCCCCGGCAGGCGATGGATGTGGTCTCATTGACGGAGAAAGCCCGCGCCTGGGTCGGCAAGCTCTCCGGCGGCCAGAAGCAGCGCCTCGCGGTGGCCTGCGCTCTCGTCGGAGACCCGGAGTTGCTCTTCCTGGACGAGCCGACCACGGGGCTCGACCCGCAGTCCCGGCGGGAGATCTGGCGGATCATCCGTGCTCTGAGGGACCGGGGACGCACCATCCTGCTGACCACCCACTACATGGATGAAGCCGAACGACTCTGCGACCGTGTGGCGGTGATCGATCATGGACGCGTGATCGCGCTCGGCTCACCGGCGGAGCTGATCGCCCGCATGGGCGGCGAGCACATCGTGGAATTCGCAATCCATGGCGAGGGGGCGATGTCACAGGTATTCGATGAGAACGCATTGACAAACCTGCCGGCTGTCCGGGCCGTGCGGTTCGACGCGGCGGGCGTCTCCCTGACCGTCACCGAGCCGCACGTCGCCATCCCGAGCCTTCTGCGGCACCTGCAGGACAAGCGGTTGGAGATGGCCCGGCTGGCGACTCGACATGTCAGCCTGGAGGACGTTTTCGTTTCACTGACGGGTAGGCACCTGCGGGATGACCAAACTCCATCCTCTTAAAGAGCTCTTTCTGTGCCGGCTGCGGATCTTCTTTCGGGAGCCGGCGACGATCTTCTGGGTCTACGGCTTTCCCCTGCTTCTCGCCCTGGGCCTCGGGATCGCCTTCCGCGACCAGCCGCCCGAGCGGATCCGCGTGGACATCCGCCGCGACGATCCCTCCGCGGCGGAGCACGTGCGGCGACTTCTCGCCGCACGGGAGGGATTCGTCGTCGCACTGCACGGGGTGGAAGAATGCGCCACCCGGCTGCGGCTCGGAAAGTCCGACATCACCATCCTGCCCGGTGATCCCTTCGAGTACATCTTCGACCCCACGCGGCCGTCGAGCCTCCTGGCGCGCACACGCGTCGATGCGGCGTTGCAGAAAGCCAACGGACGGATCGACCCCGTCCGAACGCGGGATCGGCCTGTCACCGAGCGGGGCTCGCGCTACATCGATTTCCTCATACCCGGCCTGCTGGGCATGAACCTGATGGGAGGCGGGCTGTGGGGTGTGGGTTTCGTGACGGTCGACATGCGGGTGCGCAAGCTGTTGAAGCGACTGGTGGCGACGCCGATGCGCCGCGGGCATTTCCTCGCGGCGCTGATGGGCAGCCGCCTGATCTTCATGTTGCCCGAGCTGGTGCTGCTGATGTTGTTCGGCGTGCTGTTTTTCGATGTCGTCATCGTGGGCAGCTATTTGGGCGTGCTCCTCGTCAGCACGCTCGGAGCGGTATCGTTCGCCGGGCTGGGGCTGCTGGTGGCGAGTCGCGCGCAGAAGATCGAGACGATCTCGGGTCTGGTGAACCTGGTCATGTTGCCGATGTGGCTTCTCTCGGGGATCTTTTTCTCCTCCGAACGATTCCCCGATGTCGCCCAACCCTTCATCCAGGCCCTCCCGCTGACGATGCTGAACGATGCGCTGAGAGCGGTCATCCTGGAAGGCGCCAGCCTGTCCTCCCAGCTGTCCGAACTGGCGGGTCTGGTGACCTGGGGCGTGGGGTCTTTCATCATCGCGCTGAAGTGGTTCAGGTGGAGCTGATGGCCACCCGGCGAGCAGGGCTGATCCGCGCCGGAGCGATGGTGCTGATCTGTTGCCTCGGCACCATCCGCGCCGCCTCCCGGCCGGGTCGCACGAAGGCGGCCCTCGAGCAGTTGATCGCGCTCTCTTCCATCCCGAGCCAGAGCACCCGGGCAGCCGATGTGCGCCGGGCCGCGGACTGGCTGCGCGAGCGGTTCGAGGCCCTCGGCCTGGACGCGCGGCTGCTGGAGCCGGCCAGGGGAGTCAACCCCCTCGTTTTCGCCCACCACGAGCCGGGCCACCCGGTCTCGACGGTGCTGTTTTACATGCACTTCGACACCCAGCCTCCGGGCTCGGCCGCGGACTGGCCGTCCACCGGAGGGGAGCCGTTCTCGGCCCGGCTTCTGACGGGCCGGTGGGACGATCCGGACACGCGGCCGCTGGATGTCGACTCCCTCGATGAGACCACCCTCGAGACCGCCCGGCTCTACGGGCGTGGCGTCGCCGACGACAAGGCCCCCATCGTCATGCACCTGCAGGCGCTGCGTGGCTGGCTCCGTTCGGGCGCTGCTCGCCGGCTTCACGTCAAGTACCTCCTGGATTCGGAGGAGGAGATGGGCAGTCCGCACATCGACGAGGTGCTGGAGCAAAACGGTGGCCTGCTCTCGGCCGATCTGCTCGTGATCTGCGACGGGCCGATGGACCCGGTCGGGCGGCCGTCGATCTACCTGGGAGCGCGAGGGGACATGCACATGAAGCTGCGCGTGACCACCGCGGCAACCGCGGCTCACAGCGGCAATTACGGCCTCATGCCCAACGCCGCGTGGCGGCTGGCGGCGCTGCTGGCGACGATGAAGGATGCGGCGGGCGTCGTGAAGGTGGCCGGTTTTCTCGACGATGTCGTTCCTCCGACTCCCGCCCAGCGGGCGATGCTGGCGAAGGCCAGCATCGCGGAGGCGACCATCGCCCGCCACCTCGGCGTTTCGCGGTTCGAGGGAGATCCCCGGGTGCCGTACTTCGAGAGGCTTCTCTTCCGCCCCGGTCTCGTGATCAACCAGCTCGCCGCGGGACGACCGGGCAACCAGATCCCCCATGTCGCCGAGGCGTTGCTCGAGGTACGGCTCGTCCCCGATCAGGATCCCCGCCGAGTATTCGAGTTGTTTCAGCGTCATGTCCGGCGGTCCATGCCGGACGCCCGGATGGAGTACGTGGACGGGATCGCGGCCAGCCGGATGGACCCTCTGGATCCTCGGGTCGCGCGCGGCATCGCCGCGGCGCGGGCGGCGTCGGGCGGCGACCTCATCGTTTACCCCAATCTCGGAGGGACCCTGCCCCTGCTGGTCTCCTTCACCGCGGCCGGTCATCGCTATGTGGGGCTGCCCCTGGTGAACTTCGACGATGACCAGCACGTGGCCAACGAGAACCTGCGTGTGCGCCTGCTGGCCGAGGGGATCACGTTCCTGGAGCGTTTCCTGGATCGGCTGGCGGCCGGCGATTAACCGGCGAGCGCTTTCTGAACGAGAGGCTCCAGCTCGCCTTTCGCGTCCATCTCGCGCACGATGTCACACCCGCCGACGAACTCCCCCCCGATGTAGACCTGCGGGATGGTGGGCCAGTCGGAGAACTGCTTGATGGCCGACCACTTCTCGGGATCCTCCAGGATATTGACGTCCTTGTACTCAACGCCGAACCGGCTGAGGATCTCGATGGTGGCGGCCGAGAAGCCGCAACGCGGCATCTCCTTGGTTCCTTTCATGTAGACGACGATCTTGTTCTGTGTGATCTCGTTCTTGATCTCTTCCATCACATCGCGTGACATCGGTATTCTCCTCGTCGTGTGTCAGGTGGTCCTCTCGCTCGGAGCGATGGTTCGCAACGCCAGGGCGTGCAGGGTCTCCCCGAGCACACCCCGCAGGGGAGCGTACACGAGGCGGTGGCGCTCGAGCGTCGTTTTTCCCTCGAAGGCGGAGGAAACCACGATCATCTCATAATGATCCCGGTCTCCGACGAGGTCCCGCAGCGAGACCTCGGCGCCGGGCAGGGCTTCTTGCACTTTCTCTCGGATCTTGTCGGCATCGATCAATGGTTCGCTCCTCTTCGCTCGCTCGCAGGACTGTAGCACAGCTCGGGTCAAGGTAGAAGGTCCCGCAGCGCGGCGGGCAGGGAGACGCCCGCCTGCCGGGCGCGCGCCGCCGCCGTGGCGGCCTCGTCTTTGCGTCCCAGGCGCAGGTAGGCCAGGGCGATCGACACGTCGATATCCTCGAGGCCCGGCGAGAGCGCGCGGGCCGCCGTGAACTCGGCGATCGCCTCCGCGGGGCGATCGCTGTCGAGGTAGGCGAGGCCGAGCTGATAGCGGCCATCGGCGTTTTCCGGATCGATGCTGGCGGCTCGTTGCAGGTAAGGCAACGCCTCCGAGGCCCTGTGCGATGCCAGCAACAGTGTGCCCAGGTTGTACAGCGCGTCGTGCTGCCGAGGATGTCGGAGAAGAGCCTCGCGCAGGGCGGCCTCGGCCTCGGCCGGGCGGCCGAGGCGATTGTAGACCACGCCGAGATCGCTCAGGACGCCGGGAAGGTTCGGGTCCAGCGCGGCCGCCCGTTCGAGATCGGCGACGGCCGCCGGCAGGCGGCCCTGCGCCGCAAGCAGCAACCCGGCGTTGCGGTGCGCACCGGCATCGTCCTCCCGGATGGCGAGCGCTTCGCGATACTGGCGCAGCGCCTCCACCGGCCGGCCGTTTTCCTCGAGGGCCACGCCGAGGTTGTAGTGCGCCTTCGCGCTGTTGGGTGAAGTGGCCACGGTCGCCGTGAAAAGGGTCAACTGATCCCTCCAGTCACGATTGCGCACCAGCGCGCGCGCGCCGTAGGAGGTTACCAGGAGGCTCGTCAGGACGAACCCCACGAGGGCGTTCCTGCGGCCTGCCGCGAGGGTGCTCCACAGCGCGGCGATACCCAGGCAGAACGACAGCGAGGGAAGATACAGGAGTCGTTCGGCCATGATCGTGCCGATCGGGACGACGAGGTTCGAAACCGGTGCGATCGTGATGCAGAAAATCGCCGCGCACAGCGCCACGAGGCGCATCCGGCCGCGCGTTTTCGACCGGGCGAGCAGACCGCAGGCGCCGCCGACGGCCGCCACCGCCAGGACGGCGGCGCCGCCGAGCGTCAGGCCGGATTCAGGCGAGGTCACCGCCGGGATCTGGGCGAAGGAATAGTCGGCGGAGAGTTTCAGCGGGAAGATCAACAGCCAGACGTATCGCAGCAGGACCGACAGGGCGGTGTAGATGCGGTAGCCGATCGGCGCGCCGCTGAACACGGTGTCCGCGATCGAGCCCGGGACGACGGGCGGCAGGAACCAGACCCGAAAGGCCAGCCAGGCGAAGACCATGACGCCGAAGGTCAGATGGGCGGGGACGACTTGCCGCCATGCGATCTCGCCCCGCCGCCTCCGATACAGGTCTCCCGCTAGGGCCAGTGCCGGGAGCACGACGGCGTTTTCCTTGGAAAGAAGCCCGGCTGCCAGGCAGGACGCGACGAGAGCCGTGCGTGCCGGTGTGGCCCGCCGGGCTCCCAGGTGGATCACCCACCCGGCCAGCACCGCGGCCGTGGCCATCAGCTCCGCGCGGCCGACGACACCGGTGACGGCCTCCGTGTGGACCGGGTGGGCGGCGAACAGGGCGGCCGCGGCGAGGGATGCGCCCCGGCCCAACCCCAGCCGGCCGGCCAGCAGGAACACCAGGCAGGAGCAGACGATGTGCAGCAGCATATTGACCACGTGGTACCCGAACGGGGCGAGCCCCCCGGCCAGATGGTTGAGGGCGAAGGTCAGGATCGTGAGAGGGCGGTAGAGGTTTCCCCCCGCGGTGAGGTGTTGCCAGTAATGGGAGCGAAAGATCCGCAATACATCGAGCGGTCCCGTGACGAGAGGATTGTGCACGATCACCTGGAGGTCATCGAACACGAAGGTGTTGACCAGGGTATTCGCGTAGCAGGCCGCGCTCAGCAGCCCGATGGCCAGGTAAGGAACCAGTCGGCGGCTATCGAACCGGGTGGCGTCGATCATTCACACTAGCTTCCCTTACCATGACTGTGCGGCGATGAAACGCCAAGCCCGCGACCTGGCCCGCCGCCGGCAACGCCGGCTGCCGGGCTTGCCGTGTCCGATCGGTACGGCGCCGAGCCTTCCGCTGGTTCTTCCCGGATCGGGACTCAAGGCGCCGGCACCGACTCGAGGGACTGGATCCGGTCGACGATCTCGTCGTACTCCACCGGCCAGCTCGCGGGGGGCGCGACCATCGATTCACTCTCGGTCATCGTCCGGATGCGTGCGAAGAGCTCCATCCATTCCAGGCAAAGGGCATAGAACCGGACATCGATTTCCGCGCGGTGTCGAGCGGGGCCGCTTTCAGTGCGCGCCAGATAGCGCGCGGCCTCGAGCGCTCGGCTGAAGACGGGGCGCAAAGGTAGCGCGGATTCGGCGGTTTTGCGCCAGACGGCGAGGCTCTCCGTCCCGGCGGTGGTCTTGGCGAGCAGGTCGATATGGGCCTCGCCGATCCGCTCGAGGCTCTGCGTGGCATCCTCCCCGGCGTTGAGGCTCGAGACAGCGTTCCAGTATGGTGCCCGGTGCTCGTACGCCACCACGGCCGCTCCCAGGCTCACCAGGGCGGCCGCCGTGCAGCCGACGGCGACCATCGTCAGGAGGCGCCGATCGCGGCTGTCCGGGGTGCGGCGTCCCGCGGCGAACCCGCGGATCATCTTTTCCACCCCCACGACGAGGAGGTAGGCCCCCGCGATCATCACCAGGACGGGGCCATAGCGGTGCAGGGCGTCGGGCGATGCATCGCGCAGCAGATGGACGCCGATCATCACTCCGGCGCCCAGCAGGAACATGACCACCCCCCGTCGTATCGTGGTCGCCCCGGCGATGGCGCACTCTGTCGAGAATCCGGTCATGAAGCTTCATTCCAGCATATCCCCACTATGGCGTCCACCTTGACAGCCCATCC
Source organism: Acidobacteriota bacterium (assembly GCA_046758155.1). Taxonomy (GTDB): domain Bacteria; phylum Acidobacteriota; class Polarisedimenticolia; order JACPZX01; family DASXTC01; genus JBHHZN01. The sequence goes on from JBHHZN010000086.1 coordinate 7,782, forward strand.
CGCGCACGGACTACACTGCCGGTCCCGATGGAATCCGCCCACAGCCAGGAACGCCGAGGGCCCAGGGGATCGGTCGCCGTCACACTGTCCCTCGCCGTCGTGGTCTTCTGCGCGCCACTGCTCACGCACCGGTCTCTGCCGCTGGGGAGTGATGTCTATTCGACGACCCACTATCTCCAGGGGTTCATGAAGGCGTTTTCCGAGGGGGACCTCTATCCCCGATGGACCGATCGATCGAACCAGGATCTCGGCGCGCCTTCCTTCGTCATGTTTCCGCCGCTGACTTACTACGCGGCGGGGGCCGCCTGCTGGCTGACGGGGTCGATCATCAATGGGTTCAAGCTTTATCTGTTCGTCCTGGCAGTGGCGACGGTGAGCGCTTTTTACGTCCTGGCAAAGCAATGGATCGGCCCCGGCCTGCCCGCGGCCCTGGCGGCCGCCGTGTACCTGCTCGCTCCTTACCATGTCCTGGACCTCTATCAACGATTCGCCATCTCCGAGTCGACCGCCTTCGTTTTCACGCCGCTCGTCCTGTTGTTCGCCCGGCGCACGATCGATGCCGGCAGGTTGGCCGATTTCGTCGGTTTGAGCCTGGCGTACGCCGGCCTCATCTACACGCACCTCGTCAGCGCCTTGATGGTCTCGCTTTTTCTCGGTCTCTGGCTCCTGTGGGAGCTACGGCACCGGCACGGCAGCATCCCGCGTGTGGCGGCGTCGCTTCTGTGTGGACTGGGATTGGCTGCTCCGTTCCTTCTGCCCGCCGTCATCGAGAAGTGGGAGGTCAACATCGCATGGAACAAGGAGATGCCCAACGGCGATTTCCGGCTGAATTTCATTTTCAAGGATGATGTTC